>CBDUEA010000447.1:0-2052 GCA_965365965.1 uncultured Polaromonas sp.
ACGCCGCCGACAGACTCGATGGCCACTGCCTGACCTGTTTTGGCGCTGTAGCTGGCGACCAATTGTGCCAAGACTTGCTTGGTGGCCATGGAGGAAATGCAGCGCAAGGGTGTGATCGAGCTGGAGAGGGACGCATGTTGCATGGTCACATTGTGCGATGAATGCTGGCTAAAGTGAAGATGACGGAGCACCTAGCAGATATAACAATATCGCATAACGGAATTTACGTTATTCTTTTCTTGGTATTAATCTTAAAATAGTGCATGGAACTCGAACAAATCGAATACTTTGTGCATGTGGCTGAGTTGGGTAGTTTTACCCGTGCCTCCCGCGCGCTCAACATCGCTCAACCGGCGCTGAGTCGCAAAATTCGGCTGCTGGAAGTTGAGTTGCGACAAAACTTGCTGGTTCGAAATGGTCGTGGCGCCTTACCGACCGAGGCTGGCAAGCTGCTGCTGGCGCATGGGCGCGGCATTTTGCACCAGGTGCAGCGCCTGCGGGAAGAGCTGGGTCGTGTGCGTGGCTCACTCGCTGGGCGGGTGGCGATTGGTTTGCCACCCAGCATAGCCAAGATGCTGACGGTGCCACTGACGCGCGAATTTCGCGCCAAATTACCGCAAGCTGCGCTGTCCATCAGTGAGGGGCTGTCCGTCGCCATGCAAGAGGCCATCATCAACGGCAAGCTCGATATTGCCTTGCTCTACAGTGCCGTGCCGACGCCAGGCTTAGAGATTACGGCCTTGTTAGACGAAGATTTGTTTTTGGTGCAGCGCCAAGGACAAAGACACCCGCCTGAATCCGTGGGCTTGAAGGAGGTGGCCGCCTTGCCACTCATCATTCCCACCCGACCCAATGCGATTCGCATGTTGGTTGAAGCTGAAATGGCCAACATCAATTGCCACCCCAACATCGTGCTAGAAATCGACGGTGTGCCCGCTATTTTGGACTTGGTGCTGGATGGTGCAGGCTGCGCCGTTTTGTCGAAGAACGCGGTCACCACATCCGGGCAGGCAAACTTGTTTTCAGTTTGCCCGATTGTCGGTTTACACAGTAAATTGTCGATCGCTATCAGTTCACAGCGTCCCGCCACGCTGACACAGCAAGCCATGCTAGAGTTGATCCAACAATTGGCCATGACAACTTTGAAACCCCCTTTAAAAACCCTCCTGCAACATGACTAGCAAAGCCTCTGACACATGAGCTTGTCCCATCCCTTCAAACTCGCTGGCGTCATGGGTTGGCCCATCGCCCACTCGCGCTCGCCCATCATCCACAACCACTGGATCAAGCAATACGGCTTGAACGGCGCTTACGTGCTTTTGCCCGTTGATCCCGTCAATTTGAAAGATGCGCTCAAAGGCTTGTCTGCCCTCGGTTTTTCAGGCTGCAACCTCACCATTCCGCACAAAGTCATGGCGCTGCCATTGGTGGATCGTGTGGACAACACCGCCCGCCGCATGGGTGCCATCAACACCATCGTGGTCGAATCAGATGGCAGCCTGAGCGGTTTCAACAACGACGGCTTTGGCTACATCCAAAGCCTCAAAGACGCGCAACCCAACTGGCACGCCGACGCCGGCCCCGTTCTGGTCATGGGTGCTGGCGGAGCCGCCCGCGCTGTGGTGGTGAGCTTGGCCGAGCAGGGCGCGAAAGACATCCGCATCTGCAACCGCACCGACCGCGCGGCGCAAGATTTGGCAGCTGAGTTCAGTGCCGACTTTGCCGAATCGACGGACGTGACTGCAGGCACCCAGGTCACAGCCATTCCGTGGGCGCAGCGCAATGATGCTATTGCAGACATTGCACTGTTGGTCAACACCACCAGCCAAGGAATGGGCAGCAACCCCGCGCTAGACCTGAGTTTAGAGCGCCTGCCCGAATCGGCTTTGGTCTCAGACGTGGTCTATATCCCGCTAGAAACGCCCCTTTTGGCCGCCGCCAAAGCGCGTGGCAACCCCACCGCTGGTGGCTTAGGTATGCTGCTCAACCAAGCCCGTCCCGCCTTCAAGGCCTGGTTCGGCGTGATGCCAGAGGTCAGCGAGGAGCTCGTTA
>CBDUEA010000448.1:0-2049 GCA_965365965.1 uncultured Polaromonas sp.
CCACGGCGGCAAAGGCTTCGTTGATCTCGACCAGGTCGATCTGGTCCATGGTCAAACCTGCCTTGGCCAGCGCTTTGCGCGCCGCCGGCATCGGGCCGGTCAGCATGATGGTCGGGTCCGCCCCGCTCAAAGCGACGGAGACAATGCGGGCACGCGGTGTCAGTTGGTGCGTTTTACCGGCTTGTTCCGAGCCGATCAGCACCGCGGCCGCGCCGTCCACGATGCCGGACGAGTTGCCGGCGTGGTGGACGTGGTTGATGCGAGCCACTTGAGGGTAGCGGGTCAAGGCGACTTGGTCAAAACCCATGGCACCCATTTGCTCAAACGCAGGTTTCAGCGCGGCTAGGCCTTCCAGCGTGGTGCGGGGTTTGATGAACTCGTCTTGCGCCAAGATGGTTTGGCCCAAAAAGTCGGTCACGGGGATGACGGAGTGGTTGAAATAGCCGGCGCTTTGGGCCGCTGCCGCACGTTTTTGCGATTCCATGGCAAAAGCGTCCACATCGGCGCGGCTGAAACCTTCAATCGTTGCAATCAAGTCTGCGCCAATGCCTTGCGGCACGAAGGCGGTGGTCGAGTTGGTGTCTGGGTCTTGCGCCCACGCGCCGCCGTCGGAGCCAATCGGCACCCGGCTCATGCTTTCCACACCACCGGCGACGACCAAATCCTCCCAACCCGAGGCCACTTTTTGCGCCGCCATGTTGACGGCTTCGAGGCCCGAAGCGCAAAAACGGTTGATCTGCACGCCCGAGGCGCGGAAGTCCCAACCCGCTTTGAGTGCTGCAATTTTCGGCAAGACCGAGCCTTGCTCGCCAATCGGTGAGACGATGCCCATCACCACGTCGTCCACGGCAGCTGTGTCAAAGCCATTGCGTTGCTGCAAATTAGAGAGCAATCCAGACAACAAAGTCACCGGCTTGACCTCATACAGGCTACCGTCTTTTTTGCCTTTCCCGCGTGGGGTGCGGATGGCGTCGTAAACATAGGCTTCGGTCATGATGATTCTCCAGTAAGTTGGCAACGATGAAAGTGCTTTTCACACAGCGTATTTGGAGTATAGTCTTTTCACCAAGCAATCGCTTTGTAATATTCAAAAACTCAGATGGACAGGTAACACCGATGATTGAAAGAACGCTTTTCTCCTCCGACCACGAATCCTTTCGTGACAGTTTTCGCAAGTTCATCGACAAAGAGATCGCCCCCTTCCACGCTGACTGGGAAGAGCAGGGCTATGTTGACCGCGCGGTATGGAACAAGGCGGGTGAAAACGGTTTTTTATGCATGAGCATGCCCGAGGAATACGGCGGCTCAGAGGCGGACAAGCTGTACTCGGTGATCCAGTTCGAGGAAGTGTCACGCGCCGGTGTGAGTGGCATTGGCTTCAGCCTGCACAGCGAGATCGTGGCCCCTTACATTCTGCACTACGGTACGCCGGAGCAGAAGGCCAAGTACCTGCCCAAGTTGGCCAGCGGCGAGATGATTGGCGCGATTGCCATGAGTGAGCCGGCGGCGGGCTCGGACCTGCAAGGCATTAAATCCACTTGTATTGAGCAAGCCGACGGTAGCTACCTGCTCAACGGCAGCAAGACCTTCATCACCAACGGCTGGCACGCGGACCTGGTGATCGTGGTGGCCAAAACCAACCCGGCAGCAGGGGGTAAGGGGACCAGTCTGATGCTGGTGGAGCGCGGCATGCCTGGCTTTAGCGTGGGCAAGCGCTTGAAGAAACTGGGCATGAAGGCGCAAGACACGTCGGAGCTATTCTTCGACAACGTCAAACTAGGCCCCGAACATCTGCTGGGCGGCAAGGCGCATGAGAACCGGGGCTTTATCTGCCTGATGGAGCAACTGCCTTGGGAGCGCCTGCAAATTGCTATCAGCGCCGTGGCCGCAGCCCAAGCCGAGCGCGCTATCACGCGTATGTCGCGCATCCAAACCGAGCAACGGGCCCTCGACGTGCAGCGCAATGCCGTGGCGCAGGCTGAGTCGTCTATGGGCGACGCCATCAACCTGATGCAACCCGGCGCCAACCTGCTGTTGATGTCCCGCGCC
>CBDUEA010000449.1:0-2032 GCA_965365965.1 uncultured Polaromonas sp.
TCCGTTTCCGCCAAGACCAAACCCCAAGCAATTTATTTGCTTGGGGTTTTTTCTTTTTTGGGTCTATTTTTGCCTAAAGCTGAGTGGGTAAAACTGCCAGTCGATTGCTTGGGGGGTAGCCAGATTTCACCGCAATCGGCAGGCGGTATGCGCTGGCATACTGAGATTTCTTAACAATCTTTTTTAACCATGGCCGCTCCCCTGACCAAACCATTTGTGTTCGTTTTGATGCCGTTCAATGATGGCTTCAAAGACATCTACCACCTAGGCATTAAAAAGACTGCCGAGGAGGCAGGGCTTCGTGCTGAGCGTGTCGATGAACAACTTTATTCAGAGTCAATGCTTGAGCGCATCTATCAGCAAATCAACGCGGCGGACATCATCGTTGCAGACATGACTGGCCAGAATTCGAATGTTTTCTATGAAGTTGGTTATGCACATGCAAAGGGCAAACTGTGCATCCTACTCACGCAGAACGCTTCAGACATCCCGTTTGATTTGAGGCAGCATCGGCATATCGTTTACGGTGGATCGATTGTCAATCTGCAAAACGCGTTAGCCACAAACTTGCAGTGGGCTGCTGAACAGGTCGCGGCATCCAAGACGAGTGGTTTGACAGTGAAGATTCAAGCTCTTGCTGGCGATTTGGAGCGAGACAAGTATCAGGCAACGGCGAGCGTTCGATTGCTTATCGACATCACTAACACGCGCGATGTTGGTTTTGGGGAAATTGAGTCAATCAATCTCTACCATGGCAAGGGCTGGGAGTTCTCGCAAAATGGGCAGGTGTGTCCCAAGACAACATCCGATAGTTCTATTTACGCTGAGCGTCATCAATTGACACCTGCTGTGCGTCGAATAGGCCCTAAAGGGTGGACACAAGTCATAGCGACAGCCAAGAAGCGTGTTCACGACTACGGCATGCCCGGCGAGCCAAAAGAAGAATACAAACTCGCTGGGCGAATAATGGCACGTGTCGTTACTGCAAACGGTCACTACGACTTTGAAAGTAGCCTTAATGTTGACGTCATCGATATCCCCTTTTAGCCGTGCAATCAATTGCAGATATAAGGAGTGAACCGCCCGGGCTTTGAAAAGGCTGTTTTCTCAGACATGATTAAGCCACGACCAACTCGCTGAACAGTCAGTCAGATTCTTTCGGCCAGGGGCTGCCAAGGCGCCCGCAGGGCCGGGCGACAATACGCCCATGGCAAACCAACACATGCAATTACAGGAAATCCTCTTTTCCCAGGGCTTTGGCACGCGGCGCGTGTGCGCGGGGCTGGTTCAACAAGGTTTTGTGACGGTAGCGGGCGAACCGTGTGCCGATCCAGCTATGGAATTTGTAGCGGATGGGCTGCATTTCACGGTGCAGGGCGTGGCTTGGGAATACCACGAAAAAGCTTATTTGATGCTGCACAAGCCCGCTGGCTACGAATGCTCGCAAAAGCCCAGCACCTATCCCAGTATCTACACACTGCTGCCGGCACCAATTCGCCAGCGCGGCGGCGGCGCGGCGGCGGGCGTGCAAGCCGTGGGCCGGCTCGATCAGGACACGACCGGCTTGCTGCTGTTGTCGGACGATGGCAAGTTCATTCACCGCATGAGTTCGCCCAAGCGCCATGTGCCCAAGGTCTACGAAGTCACGGCCAAGCACGCGGTCGATGAGGCGCAAATCGCCAAGCTGCTGGCCGGTGTGGTGCTGGACGATGACCCCAAGCCGGTTCGGGCTGCTGCCTGCGTGCAAACGGGTGACACGCAGCTGAGCCTGACGCTGACCGAAGGCAAATACCATCAGGTCAAGCGCATGATTGCCGCCGTTGGCAACCGGGTCGAGGGCCTGCACCGTTCACGCATTGGCGATCTGGCCTTGCCCGAGTCGCTCAAGCCTGGGCAGTGGCGCTGGCTTACGGCGCAGGATTTGGCCAGTATTTCGGGCACGCCGGTTAAAAGCTGAACGGCTTTACAACAGTGCTCGGCTGATTGCAAGGGTTTGGTTCCAAAGGGTCATTCGGCAGTCGTACACTTGGCG
>CBDUEA010000450.1:0-2032 GCA_965365965.1 uncultured Polaromonas sp.
TTACCATGGTCAACGTGGGCAATGATGGCAATGTTACGAATCTGTTTTTGTGTCATGGTTACTTCTTCCTATCTTCCTGTTTTTTTCTGAATACTGGTCAAAAAATTCTTCTAAATCTATTCGGCCTGTTGGTTGACACGTGCCTTAACGGCAAGCATCTGTTCAATCTCTATCGGGCTCAACAACCTGCTGGGTATCAATTCCCCAGTTTGGACTTGCGCCGTTCCCAAAAACACTTCTGATGACGGCACTTCAAGCGACTCGCCGTATACAGCCACTTGCGACATGTCTGCCCAAGAGCCTCTTCTGCGCACACCATTCAAAAACCGTGCCGAATTTTCAGCATCTAGCACCACGCGAACGTGATCCTCTAAAAGAGAATCTACGGGCAGCAAACAAGCCACGCGCTGTACTTCATCCATCTTCCCAAGTGCTTCTAAAGTAACGCATTGCGCCAGTTCAAAACCACCCGTTCCAATTCTTCGCAGGCTACTGAGATGCGCACCGCATCCCAAAGCCTCACCAATATCCTCGCCCAAGGTCCGAATGTACGTTCCTTTGCTGCATTTAACTATTAATTTAATAGCAAACTTTGCAACATTTACACCGATTACAGCCGAAATTTTCTCGGAATTGATGGTATTTTTGGTCTTATCAACCAACTCACCTGCAAATTCATCTACCAACTCGCCTGATAGCTCATAAATCGTCACATCCCTGGCGATTCGTTCCACCTCAATCCCTGCCCTTGCATATTCATACAGGGCTTTTCCATCTTTCTTCAACGCACTGTGCATGGGCGGAATCTGCTGAATCGGCCCAGTGAACTTTTGCAAGACAGCTTGCAATTGTTCAGGCGTCACATGCACTTCTCGCCTCTCTACGATGTCACCCTCAGCGTCGCCAGTTGTGGTTTTGATACCCAACGCCACCGTAGCTTCATAACGTTTGTCAGCATCCAAATGGAGCTGGCTAAACTTGGTTGCAGCACCAAAGCACAGAGGCAACAAACCCGTGGCCAAAGGATCCAAGGTCCCTGTATGCCCTGCTTTTTCAGCCCGCAACAACCATTTGACTTTTTGCAAGGCATCGTTGCTTGACCAACCTTTAGGCTTATCAAGCAGCAACACCCCATGTAACGGGCGCCTTTTGATACGAACCTTCACAGCAGATTTCACTGACTGCAAAGGCGCCTCTGGCGCCTCACTCAATTTAATCTTCCTTCGCTTTACTGGCAACTGCCTTGGCAATCAGGGCATTCATGTCAGCGGCTTGCTCAGTCGTTCTGTCAAACAAAAAGTGCAAGGTTGGCACGGTATGAATGTGCAAGCGTTTGAACAAGCCATTACGCAAAAAGCCAGCAGCTTGATTGAGGGCGATTTCACATTCATTTTTGTCGCCGATCAAGACGCTGAAAAAAACCTTTGCATGGGCGTAATCAGGCGTGACTTCCACCGCCTGAATCGTGACCATACCGACACGCGGGTCTTTCAACTCGCGTGCGATCAACTCCGTCAGATCACGCTGGATCTGATCCGCCACTTTGAAGCTGCGGTTCGGTGTTTTTGATTTTCTTGTTGCCATGGCTGTTCAGTCGTTCAATTAACTTCGCTCATTAGCTCAGTTCACGTGCCACTTCGCGGATTTCAAAGAACTCCAAGAAGTCGCCTTCTTGAATGTCGTTGTAACCCTTGATGTTCAAGCCGCAATCGAATCCTTCGCGCACTTCTTTTGCATCGTCTTTGAAACGTTTGAGTGATTCCAGTTCGCCAGTAAAGACCACCACGTTGCTGCGCAACAAACGCAATTTCGCGGTACGCTTGACCACGCCCGAGGTAACCATACAACCTGCAATCGCACCCACTTTGCTGGCTCGGAAAACTTGACGAATCTCAGCTGTACCGATCACTTCTTCAACCTTGTCAGGCGTCAACATACCAGACAACGCGGCTTTGAGATCGTCCACTGCGGCATAAATAATGTCGTAGTAACGAATGTCAACGCCATTGCCTTCGGCAGTTTTACGTGCACC
>CBDUEA010000451.1:0-2031 GCA_965365965.1 uncultured Polaromonas sp.
AAATAATATAGTAAACTATTGAATAAATACGCCGGCTACAGTCATTTTAATAGGTAAAATTGAGCTTTTATAGGCTTCAGAGCCTTTTTAGACGCTGGATCAGCCCTTCCAACGCATGCTGCACCGTCAAAGCACGTACCGTAGCTCGGTCGCCATCAAAATGGCAGAGTTCTGCGGTGGTTTCTCCGTTGATGCACCAGCCGACCCAGACTGTGCCAACGGGTTTTTCGTCGCTGCCGCCCGTTGGCCCTGCTACACCCGTCACCGCGACGGACACCTGCGCAGCAGAATGTGTGACGGCGCCTTGCGCCATAGCACGAACGACCTGCTCGCTGACGGCGCCAAACTGCGTAATCACAACCGCATCCACACCCAGCATGTCGGTTTTGGCAGCATTTGAGTAAGTCACGAAGCCTCGGTCAAACCATTGGCTGGAGCCGGCTAGGTCGGTACAGGCAGCGGCTATTTTGCCGCCTGTGCAACTTTCAGCCGTTGCTAGAAAAAACTTCTTTTTAAGCAATAAATTCGCCATTAGCCGGTACAATGATTCATTAGTTTGCTCTAAATTTAATAGCGAATTTAATGAAGCATTTAATGCAGAATTCGATAAATCTGTCATACAAACCGCCAAATAGCAATCACCAGCAATGTGCAAAAAGCGGCCACCACATCATCAAACATGATGCCAAAACCGCCTCTGGCACCAAAGCCTTTGAAGCTTTTGTCCGCCCACGCCACCGGCCCAGGTTTGGCCGCATCAAAATAGCGAAATAAAGCAAAAGCGACCAGCTGCCCCCAAAAGCCCGTGGGGCCGATGAGCCATAAAATCAGCCAAAAAGCCACGATTTCATCCCACACTATGCTGCCAGGGTCTGAAACTTGCATGTTTTTGGCGGTAATGGTGCTAACCCACCAGCCCAGCAGCAGAGATACGCCAATCAGCATCGCCCAGCGCGTATCCGTCATGACGCCACTCATGTAGTCTTGCAGCAGCCAAAACGTTAACCAAGCCCACAAAGTGCCCGCAGTGCCCGGTGCAAAACGGCTCAAACCAGAGCCAAAACCCAGTGCCATCATGTGCGCGGGGTGCGACCACATGAATTTAGCCGTCGGTTTAGCCAAGGATGGAGAGCGCTCTTCCAAGCTAGTTTTCAAGCTTGTTTCAGAGCTTAGTTCTGAGGTCAAGACTGCACCAACCGTTTCGATTTACTGACGGACATCAAAATACCGATACCCATGCCCAGTGTCACCATCGCCGTTCCACCATAGCTGATAAAGGGCAGCGGCACGCCGACCACCGGCAAAATACCGCTGACCATGCCCATGTTGACGAAGGCATAGGTGAAGAAAATCATCGTGACACTGCCGGCCAACAGCCGAGAAAACAAGGACGGCGCCTCGACGGCAATGATCAGCCCACGAATTACCAAGAAAATAAAACCGCAGATGAGCAGCAGGTTGCCTATCAACCCAAACTCTTCTGAAAATGCCGCAAAAATAAAGTCCGTCGTGCGTTCTGGGATGAACTCCAAATGGGTTTGCGTACCCTGCATGAAGCCTTTGCCAAAAACCCCACCCGAGCCAATCGCAATCATGCCTTGAATGATGTGAAAGCCTTTGCCCAGCGGGTCGCGCGTCGGGTCTAGCAAGGTACAAATGCGTTGTCGCTGGTATTCATGCAAAACCTGCCAATTGACATTGTCTGCACACAATTGCGGCTCAAATGCGACCAATAAAGCGATGCCAATCAACCCAATCAGCAAGGGCGGCACAATCAATTTCCAACTCAAACCCGCAAAGAAGATCACCGACAAACCGGCCGACATAACCAAAAGTGCCGTCCCCAAATCAGGCTGCTTCATGATTAAACCAATCGGCACGGCTAAAAGCAGGCCGCCAACCAAGAAATCTAGGGGGCGCAGCTGGCCTTCGCGTTTTTGGAACCACCAAGCCAGCATCAGGGGCATGGCGATCTTAAGTATTTCACTGGGCTGGATGACGACACCTAAGTTGATCCAGCGTCTTGCGCCT
>CBDUEA010000452.1:0-2030 GCA_965365965.1 uncultured Polaromonas sp.
CTTCAGGCACGGTCACGGCAAACAGAGCTTCACGCTCCTCGCCCACCTCGGCCCGCTCAGCGACAAAGCGCAGACGGTCAAAATTCATGTTGGCACCGCACAAAATCGCCGCAAAAGTCTTGTTTTTAACCTTGTGCTTCGCAACGTATTGCTTGATGGCGGCTACCCCGAGCGCCCCCGCAGGCTCGACGATGGAGCGGGTGTCGACAAACACGTCTTTGATGGCCGCGCACACGGCGTCGGTGTTGACTTCAATGAAATCATCGACCAGTTTGATACCGCCCACGCTGGAGTTGACGACTCGGAAGGTCTCCTCGCCCACCAATTTCACCGCCGTACCGTCAGAAAACAGACCCACATCGGGCAAGGCCACGCGTTTGTTGGCTTTGACAGACTGAACCATCGCGTTCGAGTCGTTCATTTGTACGCCAATGACCTTGATGTTGGGGTTGACGGCTTTGATGTAGTTGGCCACGCCAGAAATCAAGCCCCCGCCGCCAATCGCCACAAACACCGCATCCAACTCACCCAGCTTCAAGGTTTGCATTTGCTGCAACATCTCCATCGCCACCGTGCCTTGGCCAGCGATCACGTCGGCGTCGTCAAAGGGGTGAACAAACGTCATGCCGTGCTTTTGCTCCAGCGTGACGGCGTGGGTGTAGGCGTCGGAGTAACTCTCGCCCGACAGTACCACTTCGCCGCCAAAGTCGCGCACGGCGTCAACTTTGAGTTGCGGTGTGGTGGTTGGCATGACAATCACCGCCCGAATACCGAGCTTGGAAGCGCTTAACGCCACGCCTTGTGCATGGTTGCCTGCCGAGGCGCAAATCACGCCCTTTTTGAGCTGCGCTGGGCTTAAGTGCGCAATTTTGTTGTACGCGCCGCGCAGTTTGAAGCTGTGCACCTCTTGCTGGTCTTCGCGTTTCAAGAGCACCGTGTTGCCTAGGCGTTTGCTCAGGCTTTTGGCGCTCTGCAAGGCTGTTTCAATCGCCACGTCGTAAACCCGGGCATTGAGAATTTTTTGCAGATAATCGCTGGGGCTCAACTGAGGTGCTGGCTTTGAAGTCGTAGGTTTGCTCATACGCTTGATGATAAAGCACCCCAAAGCTGGAAAAGAATCAAAAAAAAGCCCCAAATCGCAAAGTTCATTTGCAGTTTGGGGCTTAATCCATCTTTTCAGAGGATGGAGGAGACAATCAGTGCATTGGGAAATAAACCATTACCCCCATCGCTTGATCATCAGTGTAAACAAAAAATGCTGCAATGCATCAAAATAGTTAGAGTAAACCCTCAAATAATGTGTCTTTTTGAGACATTTTTCAATTAATCTATCTTTTTCAGAGGAAATAACACCATGGAATGCACAGTCAGCTGGACTGGAAACACAGGCGCGCGCTCACAGATGGGCTTTGTCGCTGAAACGGGCAGTGGTCATTTGGTTGCCATGGACGGCGCGCCAGATGCCGTCAAGCCCGAGAATGGCGGTCAAAACTTGGCTGCACGCCCGATGGAGCTGCTTTTGGCTGGCATGGGCGGTTGCACAGCCTATGACGTGGTGCTGATTTTGAAGCGTGGTCGCCATAATGTGCAAGCTTGTTCGGTGGCGATCAAAGCGGATCGGGCTGAGGTTGACCCCAAAGTATTCACCACGATCAACATGCATTTCACGGTCACGGGCAAAGGCGTTCCTGCTAACGCCGTGGATCGCGCTATTGCCATGAGCCATGAGAAGTACTGCTCTGCCAGCATCATGTTGGGCAAAACGGCGTCTATAACGACCAGTTTTGAGGTTAATGAGGCTTAAAAAGTCAAAATAAAGAAATTTTTGGCTGTAGCCGGCGTATTTGTTCAATAGTTTGCTATTAAATATAGAGTACGCTTAAATGCATTCAATGGCACTTAAATACGATGTGCGATCGTTGTCATGACCTTAGCGGCAGCAGTCATCAGCGCTTTGACGGGCTCTGGCAAGGTGATGGCGCCCGCATCACGCGCTTGGGCACCGTGACGGGCTTCATCCGCCTCCATTT
>CBDUEA010000453.1:0-2028 GCA_965365965.1 uncultured Polaromonas sp.
CCGGCAGCGCTGGATAATGCCAAAAATTTCATTCCGCAGAAACATATGGATGTCATCACACTTACCGAGCAGTTCGGGCCACTGGTCGGGTTCGATGTAACCATGAAAAACAGTATGCTTGGAAGGCTAGAGTACAAGAAAACAAGAAATCTATCCCTCAGTTTTGTAAACAATCAGCTTACCGAAATGCGCAGTAACGAACTGGTAATAGGCACAGGATATAGATCTAAAAGTGTTCCGTTTAAAGTAAAATCACTGTCGACCGGCAAAACTGTTACCATGAAAAGCGATCTGAATGTAAAACTTGATTTTACCATGTGAAATATCATGGTAACAAATTGTTGAACCTGTCAGTTGTGCTGCCACAGCCCATTGATCAACACTTCATGCGGACGAAAACGCGTTTTGTAGCGCATCTTGGCACTTTGGCTGATCCAATAGCCGAGGTAGACATGTGCGAGCTCCAATTTCTTGGCTTGCTCAATTTGCCACAGCACACAAAACGTGCCATAGCTGGCGTTCATTTCTGGCTCATAGAAGGTGTAAACCGCAGAAATTCCATCGTTCAGCACATCCAGAAGGCTGACCATTTTTAAATCACCCAGCGTGCCATCGGGCCGGGTGTCATAAAACTCCACCATGCGTGTGTTGACACGGCTTTGCAGCAAAAACTGGGTATATTGATCGATGCTGTCGTGGTCCATGCCGCCACCTGCGTGCCGGCTGGTTTGGTAGCGCAAATAAAGCTGGTAATGCGCAGCGTCAAAGCCCAAGGTCAACACCCGTGCTTGCAAGTTGCTGTGCTGAGCTAGAGAGCGGCGCTGGCTGCGTGTTGGCACAAATTCGTCAACCAGCACGCGCAGTGGAACGCAAGCGTGGCAATCATCACAATGGGGCCGGTAAGTGAACATGCCGCTGCGTCTGAAACCTTGGGCCACCAAGTCCGAATAAGTGTCATTGCGAATCAAATAACTCGGCGTTGCCACCTGCGAGCGCGCCTGTTTGCCCGGCAAATAGCTGCAAGCGTAGGGTGCCGTGGCATAAAACTGCAGAGTTTGCGGCGGTAAGTCTTTGAGTTGCGACATGACTGACTGTATTGTTTGCGCTATGTTAGCAGTTGGCTCCACATCTGCGGCTCAAATGCCCAATGTGGTGCTGGCTGTTGGATGTTTTGTGCCACCTGCGCCACAAAGGCGGACCTAGACATCTCTTTGGCCCCGAGCGAAGCCAAATGCGCTGTGTTCTGCTGGCAATCAATCATCGGCAAGCCCTGCGCTTTACAAAAGCACACCAAAGCGGCGAGGGCGATTTTGGAGCTGTCCGTTGCATGGGAGAACATCGACTCACCAAACACGGCATGCCCTAGGTTGACGCAATACAAGCCACCTACCAGCTCGCCATTCACCCATGTCTCCACGCTGTGGGCATAGCCCGCGCGGTGCAGCGCAAGGTAAGCCTGCACCATTTGCCGCACAATCCACGTCCCACCTTGCCCTGCGCGTGGTGTGCTGGCACAAGCCGTGATAACTTGCTCAAAAGCCGTGTCAAACCGCACCTCGCAATCAAGACTGCCGTTAAATCCACTTTGAAATTTTTTCAGCGTCTTTTTAAATGATGGTTGCAGCTTGAACTCAGCCACCTGCAGCACCATGCGCGGGTCGGTGCTCCACCACAAAATCGGCTGTCCTTCGCTGAACCAAGGGAAAATACCTTGCGCGTAGGCTGATTTGAGCGTGGCAACATCCAAAACACCCCCCGCAGCCAACAAGCCTTCAGGGCAGCTTTCATACGTTCCCGCCTGAGCGACGGGCGGAAAAGCTTCGCCTGCTTCAAGCCAAGGAAGCGGCATCGGTGGGGGAATCGGGTGATTGCGAAGTGATTTATCCATGTTTGCACTATTATCAGGTGCTGTCGACTCGCCTTTTTTACGCTGTCCCACAAAGCCCCATGTCTCATTCAAGCTCTTCAACTTATTCCAACATTCAAGCCATTACGCTCGATCTTGATGACACGCTGTGGCCCGTTTGG
>CBDUEA010000454.1:0-2021 GCA_965365965.1 uncultured Polaromonas sp.
CCGCACGACTGACGCATTGAGCGGGCAAAACTTGCAAATCGCGATCGAGTGATGCCAAATCGCGCGCATCTTTGGCTTGGAAGACGCGAAAATGTTCGCCTTGGTAACCTAAGCCGGTTAGGATCGCCTGCGCAAGCGCCATTTGGTTTCGAACTGCGTCCACATACTGCGGCGCTTCTTCATCCGTCATCAGCACCCAAACCTGCGAAGCACCATAAGCAACGGCTGTTAACCACACTTCCAACCCAATAGACGAGGTATGCCACAAAGCGATCGGCAAAACTCTAGCTGGAACACCGTGTGTGCTCTTATCGAGCTGTGCTGCACGGCCCAAATCCCCCAACAAACGACTACCGCCTGCTTGACTATGAAAAAGCAGAGCTGCGTTTTTACCACCGCTGCGGGCATAGGTGCTTAACAGCGTTTTTATTTTGACGCCTTGTTCGCTGGCGCGAGGATAGGCAAACGTCATCGCCCCCGTTGGACAAACCGTGCTGCATGTTCCGCAGCCGATGCACAGGTGTGGATTAACCTTGATCTGCTGGCGGCTAATGTCACTGCTGATGGCTGAAGCAGAACAAACGTCGATACAAGCCGTGCAACCAGTTTTTTGGTTACGGCTGTGAGCACATAATTTTTGCTTATAGACAAAAAATTTAGGTTTTTCAAACTCACCGACCAGAGCCTGAATAGCCATCAGCGGTTGGGCATCACGCCCATCCCAGCGTAAATAACCTTGCGGCAGGGCGTGTTGTGAGAAGGCGGGTGTTGAACGTAAATCCAATACAAGGTCAAAGGATTCGCTTAAAGCTTCGGCATCGCTATCAAAATCAATGGCTCCTGCCACCTTACACACCTTGACACAAGCACGGTGTGATTGGCAAAGCGACAAATCTATTTGGTAGTCAAAACCAATAGCATCTTCTGGGCAAGCCGTCAGACACGCGTTACAACGAGTACAGAGATCTAAGTTAATGGGGTTGTTGCGCAACCATTTGAGCTCAAATGCGCCTAGCCAACCAGTTAAGGATTGAATTTTTCCGCCCAATACCGGATAACGTCGCTCTTGCATGGCACCCGCGTCACTAACACCCTGCGTAAACAATGTAATGTCCAATTCTTCACCAAGCAATTGTGCAGCCCGCTCAGAAGCGCCCAACTCCCCAATGATCAGCAAGCGCCCTGCACTTTTATAGCTGACCGTTGCGACAGGCTCTGCATCAGGTAACTGTGCAGCGGCCAATAAAGCGGCAATTTTAGGGCTAGCCTGAGTCGCATCTTTGCTCCAGCCACCCGTTTCGCGGATGTTGACAAAACGAATCGGTGCATATCCAGCAGTTGCACTCTGTGCGCCAAGTTGCTCGGCCAACTCTGTAAATAATCGCTTCTCTTGCGTGCAAGCAACGATCACCTCTTCGCCTGTCTTGATGGCATCCATAAAAGCGCCAGCCTCGCGGCGGCACAAGGTCGAGTGCAGTGTTAGTTTTTCATTCAGTGCGGCGCCCAAACTCCTCGGATCCAAGGGCATGGTTTGGTTGCAATCGCAAATCAGTGTAGTCATGGTCTGTAATAAGTTCTGTTGGATTGCTAGGTTTGCTGAGGGAAGTTTGGTTATCGGTCTTCACGACCGCAGGTTCTGGCTCGGAATCTATTGCAGGGCTACTAGCCTCTTCCGCTAGCTGATTGCTGGCGGGTAACGCGATTGCTTTGCCTTCTATCCCAACCTCTTTTGGAACCGCCTCCTCAACCTCTTCAAAAAGTTTGAGGAACTTGGCGCTCACCATTTGCCGCAGCATAGATTCTGGCAAAGGGTCAGGCTTCGAGTAATCGTCTATGTAGATGTCCAAACGGTCCATCACGTTGTAATGAGGGTCTGTGAAGAGCTTTTTCATAGCCGCATTACGCACTTCAGGGGTGACGTCTTTGGCTACAAAAGATGAGAAATCGGATTCAGCGTTGAGAAGCTGCACATCGTCCATGGTTGGCAAGGGCAGCGGCTCAGGGCTCTCAGAGTGCTCAGC
>CBDUEA010000455.1:0-2015 GCA_965365965.1 uncultured Polaromonas sp.
CCACTAAAAAAATACTTCCACACACTATAATAATATCATCTGCTGCTGCTTTTTGTATGGCTGCCGCAGCGCGTCTGCGTACTTGTCTTGTTGTTAGTGCTGGTTTTGCAGCTCTTTGTGCTTAATTTGGCACCGGCTAACCCTTATTTTGCGCAAACCCTGCAGACCTGGGAGCAAGGACGTTTTATCCGCTTTCATGGCGTGGTGCAGTGGCTGGGTTGGTTGTGGCCATTTGTAACGGTCTTGTATGTGATGCAACGTTTGTCCAAATCCAGCGCCGCCTGAACCTAAAATAGGGCATGACTGAAATCACCCAAGCACCGACCAGCGGCTCACCGACCAACTCCTATTACGAGCGACACATCTTTTTCTGCCTCAATGAACGCAAAGCGGGTGAAGACTGCTGCAGCCAGCACAATGCCCAAGCCGGTTTTGACCACTGCAAAAAGCGGGTCAAAGACGCGGGCTTGAACGGCGTGGGTCTCGTCCGCGTCAACAAGGCGGGTTGTTTAGACCGCTGCGCCGGCGGCCCCGTCGCCGTGGTTTACCCAGAAGCCGTGTGGTACACCTTTGTGGACAACGACGACATTGACGAAATTGTCGACTCGCACCTCAAAAACGGTCAAGTGGTCGAGCGCTTGCTGCTGCCGCCCAGCATTGGGCGATAAACGCATATAAGCTGTTGATTTAATTGGTATTTATATCGTTAAACAGCGTAAGTGGACTTTTCATTAAATTTTAGACATGAGAACCATGATAGCCGGCGTATTTATTGATTTTAATGCTATCAAAATAATATCAATTTAGCGGTTTTCATTTTCAACCGTATTTTTCCACAATTCTCCTTATTTCTCCTTATTTCTCCTTATTTCCCTCTTTTAGCCATGAAACAACTCTTACGTTCCCTTTTCATCACGCCTTTTGCTGTGGTGGCACTCAGCGCCAGCTTGCTGAGCACCGCGCAGGCGCAGATGCCTGTGCCGCCGGAAGTGGCTGCTAAATCCTACCTGCTGCTTCACGTCACGGCGAACCAGATTTTGGCGTCCAAAGACATCGATTCCCCGGTCGAGCAAGCTTCTTTGACCAAGCTGATGACGGGTTACTTGGTCTTTGATGCCCTGAAAGCCAAAAAAATCGACCTGAAACAGACCTTCCCTGTCAGTATCCGCGCCTGGAAAATGCCCGGCTCGCGCATGTTCATCGACCCCGCCATGAAAGTACCGGTTGACGACCTCATCAAGGGCATGATCGTGCAGTCCGGCAACGACGCCGTCATGGCACTGGCAGAGGGCGTGGGCGGCACGGCCGAGCGTTTTGTGCAGCTGATGAACGACCAAGCCAAGATCTTGGGGCTGAAAAACACCGCCTACAAAAACCCAGAAGGCCTGACCGAAGCCGGCCACACCACCACCGCGCGCGATTTGAGCGTCTTGGCCAGCCGTTTGATGCGCGACTTCCCCGAGTACATGCATTACTACTCGATTAAAAAATATCGCTACCAAGGGACACCCACCACCAACGACACCAACCGCAATTTGCTGCTTTTCCGCGACCCCACGGTTGACGGCCTCAAAACCGGCCACACCGCCGCCGCCGGTTATTGCCTGATTGCGACTGCCAAACGCGACTTCCCCAATCTGGGGACGGGCACTGCCCCGGGTGGCCGCCGTTTGATAGCGATCGTTTTAGGCGCCGCCAGTGAAAACGACCGCGCCAACGAAGCGCAAAAACTCCTCAACTGGGGCTACACCGCCTTTGAAGCCGTCAAATTATTTGACGCTGGCCAAGCGGCAGCAACGCCCAAAGTCTGGAAAGGCGCTGAAAACACCGTCAAACTCGGCCGCCCAGAAGCCATTGTGGTGGCGCTCCCCGTTGGTAGTGCGGCGCTCCTGAAAACCAGTATCACCCGTGCCGACCCGCTGCTGGCACCGCTGAACAAAGGCCAACAAGTCGCCGTGCTGAAGGTTTCCGTCGGTGATCAGCCCATGGTGGACGTGCCTTTGATCGCGTTAGAG
>CBDUEA010000456.1:0-2013 GCA_965365965.1 uncultured Polaromonas sp.
AAATAGCGGTTCAACGCACCGACGGGCGGGCTGATACTCATGTCGTTGTCGTTCAAAATCACCAGCAAATTGCAGTCTGCCACACCTGCGTTGTTCAGCGCCTCAAAGGCCATGCCTGCGGTCATCGCACCATCACCAATGATGGCGACTGAATGACGCGTTTCACCTTTGATTTTTGCCGCCAGAGCCATGCCCAAGGCTGCTGAAATACTGGTACTGGAGTGCGCTGTGCCAAAACTATCAAACTCGCTCTCTGTGCGTTGCGGAAAGCCCGATAAACCGCCCAACAGACGCAAGGTATCCATGCGCCCACGCCGACCGGTCAAAATTTTATGCGGGTAGGTTTGGTGCCCCACATCCCACACCAAGCGATCTTCTGGCGTGTTGAAGACATAGTGCAAAGCCACAGTGAGCTCCACCGTGCCTAAATTAGAACTCAGATGACCACCGGTTTTAGAAACACTGTGCAACAAATAGGCGCGCAGTTCGTCTGACAAAGCTCTGAGCTGCTCATGCGGGAGTCTGCGCAAATCGCTAGGGTCGTTGATGGATGACAATAATGGATAAATCATTTGCTATATATATAATAGCATCTAAGGCATACAATACGCCGGCTAGATGCATATTTCATGTTAAATTGGCAAAATATGGTATTGCAAAGTGTTTCTCGACTGAAGCGCTTACATGTGACGATTAACGATCATATCGGCCAAGGCACGCAGCGATTGGGTATTTTTTAAACCACTGTCTTGCAGCGCTTGCAAAGCCTGCGTTAGCAAGGTTTGCGCATAGGCTTGAGAAGCCTCTAGCCCCAGCAAAGATACAAAAGTAGGTTTATTTTGCTCCGCATCTTTCCCCGCCGTTTTGCCCAAGGTGGCTGTGTCTGCGGTGACGTCCAAAATATCGTCAACCACCTGAAAAGCCAAACCTAGCGCAGCACCGTACTGAGCCAAAGACTGCTGCGCTTGCGCAGAAATTTGACCACAAGCTGCGCCCATCATGACACTGGCTTGCAGCAAAGCGCCCGTCTTGAGCTTGTGCATGGTGAGCAGTTGCTCTAAGTTCAACGCCTGCCCAACACTGGACAAATCAATCGCCTGGCCACCCGCCATGCCATGGCAACCCGCCGAAGTAGACAGCAAACGGCACAAGGTGGCTTGTACTTTGGCGTCGACGACGTCGTCATTCGGCGTCAATAATTCAAATGCCAAAGCTTGCAAAGCATCGCCCGCTAGCAAGGCCTGCGCCTCTCCAAATTTAACGTGCACGGTGGGCTTGCCTCGACGCAGAACATCGTTGTCCATACAAGGCATGTCATCGTGCACCAAAGAGTAAGCATGAATCAACTCAACGGCGCACGCAGCGCGCAGGGCTGCTTGGCTGGGTTCAGGACCTTCCGGACTACTGGCCTCAGCCGCCGCAAACACCAACAAAGGCCGCAACCGTTTTCCGCCATCTAGCACGGCGTAGCGCATGGCTGCATTCAAATCTGTCAAACCGGGTGCCGGTGTTGGGGCAACCCACGCATCAAGCGCCGCTTCTACCCGGTTTAAGTTTGTAGCTGTCCAAGCGCGAAGGTCGGACACCGTCCAAGCAGGCGCGCTCACTCGGGCGTCCATGACTTGAGTTGGCCATTGTCAATGACGCTGATTTGGTTTTCAACCGCAGCCAGCTTATCGCGACAGAAACTGAGCAATTCAGCACCACGCTGGTAAGCGGCCATGAGCTTCTCGAGCGGCAATTGACCCGACTCTAGTTGCGTGACCAACTGCTCCAACTCTTGCAGTGCAGCGTCATAACTGGTGGGCGAACTGGCTGAACTTGATTTAGGTGCCTTGGTCATGGATAGGGGTTTGATCAGAGAATAACGACATGTTGGCCAAAAATAGCCCAAATTGTCTCATCTTTTGATTTTAAGTTAAGCCTACCCCCCAAATCCTGATCAGCTGGCTGAACTTCAATTTAACTGGCCCCCAACTAGACTCAAATGTCTAGAAAATGTCTATTTCAGCC
>CBDUEA010000457.1:0-2008 GCA_965365965.1 uncultured Polaromonas sp.
GCGACTGAATGCATGGCAGCAACAACAGGTTTACTGGAGTTTTCTACGGCCAAAATAACACTCAGCAAATTAGGTTCCTGCAAAGCTTTTGGACTACCAAACTCTTTAATATCCGCACCGCCTGAGAAAGCCTTACCGGCACCTGTAATGACAATAGATGACACAGCATCATCTGCATTGGCTTTGGAAAGACCATCAGTGATGCCTTGACGTGTGGCCAAGCCCAAACCATTTACAGGCGGATTGTCTAACGTGATTACCGCCACATTACCGTGGACTTTGTACTGAGCCGTCATACAGTTATTCCTTTAAATAAACAAAAAACTTATGCATGCAATATTGCAACTATCTATTCAGCAGCCTGAGTTAGTACTTATCTAACATGACATTTCAAAAAATAAAAATAGAACGATCGTTCTTTTTTTCATTGTATCGACTTTAATTGAAATGGATGCATCAAAATGTCTCTGCTGAGACAAACCTACGCAAGTACTTCTAAACCACCTCTGACGTTAACGTCCACCATGTGTAACAGCAAGTTAAACTTCAAGCCATTCTTTTCTGATCGTTGCGTCTTGCTTCAGTGATTCAGGCGTTCCTTCAAAAACAATGCTCCCGTGACCCATGACCAAAGCACGATCAGAAATCGCCATAGCAATGGTCAATTTTTGCTCAATCAATAAGACAGAAATACCTTTGGAGCGCAAGGTTTTGAGATACTCACCGACCAGCTCAACAATCTTGGGCGCCAATCCCTCTGTTGGTTCATCGATGATGATTAAATCTGGGTCGCCCATCAAGGTGCGGCACAAAGTCAACATTTGCTGCTCACCGCCAGATAAAACACCCGCTTCTGTGTGTTCTCGCTCTTTCAATCTTGGGAACATCTGGAACATGTCATCAAATGACCAACGGCCTCCTTTGCCATTTCCTTTTTGACCCAATAGCAAGTTTTGACGTACTGTTAAAGTTGGAAAAATATCTCGGTTCTCGGGTACATACCCTAAACCCATGTGCGCGATTTCAAAGGCTTTTTTGCCATTCAAATCTGTGCCTTTCCAAGCCATGGAACCTTGCCAATTAACCAAGCCCATGATGGCTTTGGCGGTGGTTGATCGACCCGATCCATTTCGTCCAAGCAGGGCTACTATTTCGCCAGGTTGCACTACAAATGAGACACCATGCAGCACATGACTCTTGCCGTAGTACGCGTGAAGATTTTCAACATTAAGCATGTTGTGCTCCTTGCTCATCGGCCACAGTCGAACCCAAATAAGCTTCCTGAACACGCTGATTTGCACGTACAGATTCAGGCGTGTCATAGGCTAAGACTTCACCATAGACAACTACTGCGATTTTGTCCGCTAAGCCAAATACAACACCCATGTCGTGTTCAACAGTCAGCAAGGTCTTGCCAACCGTGACTTCTTTGATGAGGCTGATAAAACGCGTCGTTTCCGTTTTACTCATGCCTGCTGTTGGCTCATCCAGCAAAATAACATTTGCACCACCGCCAATCGTGACACCAATTTCTAAAGCACGCTGTTCAGCGTAGGTTAAGTTAGTAGCAAGAACATCACGTTTTTTATCAAGTTTGATCATGCTCATCAACTCTTCAGTTCGCTGATTAGCATCGTCTAAGTTAGCCAAAAACTTTAAGAATGTGTACTTGTAGCGCAAGCTCCAAAGCACGCTACAACGCAAGTTTTCAAAAACACTCAACTTTGGGAAAATATTTGTAATTTGAAAACTTCGCGATAAACCCATGCGGTTAATTTCGAAAGGCTTCTTGCCATTGATGCGCTGTCCATGCAGTAATACATCGCCGCTTGTAGGCTCGAAACGGCCGCTGATAAGATTAAACAAGGTAGATTTGCCGGCGCCATTGGGACCGATGATCGCTAAGCGCTCACCGGGGGGAACTGCCAAATTGATACCTCTGATGATCTCGCTCTTGCCGAAGTTTTTTCGCAAGTCTTTCAACTCTATGGCGTATGCTGCACTCATA
>CBDUEA010000458.1:0-1980 GCA_965365965.1 uncultured Polaromonas sp.
TCACCATCCTCCTCCAGAGAACTAGCACTCAAACCCTGTCCCAGCTCTTTATCCGACTTGTTTTGGTCCTTCACGTGGCTTGCACTACAGGGTTTTGGCGGCGTTTTGGCCGTGGTGCAGCGTGAATTGGTCGACAAAAAACACTGGCTAACGCATGACGAGTTCATCGAAGACTGGGCTGTGGCGCAAATTTTGCCAGGTCCAAATGTCGTGAATTTGTCGCTGATGATTGGCGACCGCTACTTTGGCCTGCGTGGCGCCTTGGTGGCGTTGGCGGGTATGTTGGTTTTCCCGATCTTGGTGGTTTTGGCCATTGCCGTGCTGTTTGCAGGGATTTCTGGCCTGCCAGCGGCGCAGGGCGCACTCAAGGGCATGGGGGCGGTATCGGCAGGCTTGATTGCTGCCGTGGGCCTTAAATTAATATCAGCTTTGAAGACAAATGTCATGGGAGCCGGCGTTTGTATTGCCTTAGCAGCACTTACTTTTGTAGCAATTGCATTTCTCAGAATACCACTGATTTGGGTTTTGCTGTGCTTGGGTGTGCTGGCTACGGCTTGGGCGTATCGTCAATTAGGACAAATTTCTGCCGCTGAATTTGCAGCAAAGGACGTGTCTTGAGTATCACCCTGACATTGTCCGATTGGCTAGGCCTGTTCGGCCACTTTGCTACCTTGTCTTTACTGGCCGTGGGTGGCGCCATCACCACCGCACCAGACATGCAGCGCTATTTGGTCACCGAGCAGCATTGGTTGACCAACGAGCAATTCACTGCCTGCATCGCCTTGGCCCAAGCCTCACCTGGCCCCAACGTCATGTTTGTCGCCTTGATGGGCTGGAATGTGGGCTTGAATGCGGCCACTGGAGCCAGTTACATGGCGTGGATATATGCGTTTTTGGGCATGAGCTTAACCATGCTTGGCATTTTGTTGCCCAGTACCACGCTCACCTTCGTGGCCGCACGCTGGGGACATCGAAATCGTCAACTGCAAATCGTCCGCGCCTTCAAACAAGGCATGGCTCCTATTGTGGTTGCGCTGCTCATCGCCACGGGTTGGTTGCTCATCGCAGTTCACAATCACCCCAGTAAAGATTGGCCCTTGTGGCTTTTGGCAACAGCCACGATGCTTTTAGTATGGCGAACGAAGATTCACTTGCTATGGTTGTTAGGGGCTGGAGCACTGTTGGGGGCGTTGGGCTGGGTTTAATTTAATAGATCTCAAACCGTCCGCTGCCGCATCGCCTCATACAAACAAACCCCACTGGCGACGGACACATTCAAACTCTCGACCGCGCCCATCATGGGGATGCTAATCAGCTCGTCGCATGTCGTGGCGGTCAGGTGGCGAATGCCGTCTCCTTCTGCACCCAAAACCAAGGCGACCGGGCCTTTTAAGTCGGTTTGGTACAAGGTTTTAGTGGCTTGGTCGCTGGTGCCGATGATCCAAATATTGCGTTCTTTCAGCTCGTTCAGGGTGCGCGCCAAGTTGGTCACCATGAAGTAGGGCACGGTTTCTGCCGCGCCGCTGGCGACTTTGGCGACGGTGGCGTTGATGCCGGCCGCATTGTCTTTGGGGGCAATCACGGCGTGGACGCCTGCACCGTCGGCCACACGCAGGCAAGCGCCTAGGTTGTGCGGGTCGGTCACACCATCCAGCACCAAAATCAAAGGGTTCACGCGCTCTGCCAGTGGCACGTCCTCATTCGCTGCTTCCAGGTTTTCTAGCAATTCGTCAAGGGAATGAACTTGGGTGACGGCTTCAACCTTGGCGACCACGCCTTGATGGCCGTGACCGCCCGCCAATTTGACGAGGCGTTCGCTGTCAGATTCGATCAATTTCATGCCCATGTCGGACGCTTTGGCGATGAATTGCCGCATCCGCGCATCGCGGCGGGTAGCGTCGTGGTAGATCTCTATGACGGATTTGGGAGCGGTTTTGAGCCGCACGTTGATGGCGTGGAAGCCGAAGAGGACTTTTGTGG
>CBDUEA010000459.1:0-1979 GCA_965365965.1 uncultured Polaromonas sp.
GCCTGGTGGGGCGCACCGCTGCTGGCCGCGCGCGGCATCGAGCCCATCTATGCCATGGCCGGCGGCGTGATGCTGGGCGGCGTGCTGCAGCTGGCGGTGCAGGTGCCGGCACTGCTGCGCCTGGGGCTGCTGCCGCGCATCGGGGTGAGCGCTGGCGCGCTGCGCGCTGCCTGGGCGGACGCCGATGTGCGCCGTATTCTGCGCCTGATGGCGCCGGCCTTGCTGGGCGTGGGGGTGGCGCAGAGGTTGCACGCTGCCATTGGCCTCAAATGGCCCAATGACTTGTGGTTCAAAGAGCGCAAGTTGGCGGGTATTTTGATTGAAACAGCTGTTTTTGGCGGGCTACGTTACGCGGTGATTGGCGTCGGCATCAACATCACAGAGCCTGCAACAACCTCACCCTTGGATAAACCTGCACTGCGAACACCCGCAGCGTGGCTGCAAGAATTGATACCCAACATCTCTGCACCCGAAGCTTTGCAGCGTGTCGTGCTGCCTTTGGTGCAAACCGTGATGGCTTTTGAAACGTATGGTTTTGCCCCCTTTCAAGCACGCTTCAATGCGCTGGATGTCCTGCGTGACCGAACGGTAAGCGTGCATGAGATTCATCAACCACTGGAAGCGAGCAGCGCAAGAGTTCTTGGCAGTGCACATGGTGTAAACGAAACCGGGGCCTTGCTGGTGCTGACCAGCGCGGGCATGCAACTCATCAACAGTTCGGAGGTGAGCGTCAGGCCTTTGTAGGTCGTTTTGCCAGATACGCTCAAATTTATTTCATGCTACGTCTTTTTGTTTTATTGTTACTGGCCGCCAATGTCGCTTATTTTGCGTGGTCGCATGACATGCTCGGCGGTCTGGGACTGGGGGTGGCATCACAAAGCGAACCACAGCGGCTCAAGCAACAAATTGAGCCCGAACGCATTCGGATTTTGAAACCCAACGAGCCCATTTCAATAAAATCGCCCTCTGCTGCCAACAACCTTAACGCCAACGAATCTGCTTCAGCTTCTGATTCGGCTTCCATCACCAACGTTTCAACGACCGTCGCGGCCAATGCTGCACTGAGCACTTGTTTGCAAGCAGGTATGTTTAATGAGCAGCAAGCTGGGGCACTGCGCCAAGCACTTGTCAACAATTTACCTACTGGAACGTGGCGTTTAGATGCCGTTTCATTACCAGCTCAATGGATTGTTTACATGGGAAAGTATCCAAATACCAAAACCAGAGATTTTAAAAAATATGAACTCTCTAAAATTAAAGTTCCTTTTCAAGGGTTGACTGATGCCTCATTAGAGCCAGGCATTTCTTTAGGTCGTCACCCCACTCAAGCAGCCGCCAATTTAGCCTTGGATAGTCTTTTTAAGCAAGGTGTTCGGACTGCCAAAGTGTTAGAGGAACGAACCAATCCAACTGGTTTCCAACTCGTGCTACCAGCGGTAAACGATACGTTACGCACCAAGCTCAACAATGTTCGCAGTCAATTGGCTGGCAAACCCTTGTTAGCTTGTAAAAATTAAGGCTTAAAAGCCGCTGTCATGCGTTTGCCAAAAACCGCACGGTAAATATCGCACCAGGCGGCACATGGCCTGGACGGGCATCTTCTACGGTCAAAGTGGCACCGTGTTTGTTGGCAATTTCTTGCACAATGGCCAGCCCCAGCCCTGAGCCATCCGCGTTGGTGCCGAGCGCACGGTAAAAAGGTTGCATCACCAAGCTACGCTCTGCTTCAGGAATACCAGGCCCCGTGTCTTCCACCTGTAAAAGTAAAGCTTTTCCGTAGGGATCAACCAAAACTCGCACCGTGATCACGCCGGGATGATCGATGGTTGAGGGGGTGTAGTTCAAAGCGTTATCAACCAAGTTGCGTATCAACTCTTGAATCAGGGTAGGGTTGGCTTGCAGCATTACCCCAGAATCGCCGACTTGCGGACCTTCAAAGCCAATGTCAATCCTTTTTTCCATCGCTCTTGGAATAGCAT
>CBDUEA010000460.1:0-1968 GCA_965365965.1 uncultured Polaromonas sp.
CCTTTCATGCGCTGGATGCTCAGGCACAAACGCGCTGGCCGCACTGTCATCGTCATTCACCATTCCGGCAAGACGGGTAAGCAGCGGGGCAGCAGCAAGCACGAAGATGCCCTTGACTGGTCAATCAACCTGTTGCCCGATAAGCAAGCCCCCAAAGATGGTGCGCTCCGGTTCAGCTTGGTATGGGAAAAAGCGCGGCATCTTGCTAGCGACCAGATCGAGCCGATTGCAGTGACCATGCGACAAGGCGATGACGGCGTTTTGACTTGGGAGCACCAGCAGGGCACGCACAAAGACCCCAAGATCGCCAAAGCCATCAAGCTGCATCAACAGGGGAAAACCAACACCGAGGTCGCAGCAGAGCTTGATGTTGACCGCACCACCGTTGGCCGCTGGCTGAAGGTGGCTTGAAAACAGCTTGATGCAGCCGTGCAAACACTAGCACACGCACCGATGCACGCACTCGCAGCCATAAGCACGCTGTTGGTCATGCGCGGTGCCGTGTGCCAAGTAGAGCTATAGCTGTCAAGTCCCGTCTGGTTATAAACCCGTTTGACGAATAAATCAGGCTTTTCTACTCGCCATTTTTGCAATGCCTGAATAGGGGCTTGGTGATTCAAAGCCCGCTGCGGAATATGGTGGTTGTAGGTTTTCAAATAGAGCGTCAGAGTCGCCTGCAGCTCAGCGGCCGAAGCGAAACGCGTTTGCTTGACCAGGTCACTTATGCGCCCGTTGAAGCGTTCCACCATGCCATTGGTTTGGGGATGGCGTGGCGGCGACAGACGGTGCTCAATGCCTAGCCCGGCACAGGCGACATCGAACGCGTGTTTGCCCGTCGCGCGCTTGTCTTTGGCTGTAAAACGATCTGTGAACTGACTCCCGTTGTCAGTCAAAATCTTTTGAATTCTCATCGGTGCGACTTTTTCCAGTCGGCGCAAGAAGTCGGTACTGCTGACTTCAGTTTGGTCCTTGTAGATGCGGAAATAGACCCAGCGCGTGGCACGATCAATGGCCACAAACAGATAGCGCCTGTGCGTCTCCTCAGGCATTTGCGGCAGGTACTTGATGTCAATGTGCACAAACCCCGGCTCATAGTCTTTGAAGGTCTTAAGGGGCGGCGCTTCTCCCTCGATTTTCGGCTGAAGGTCTTTCAGGTTGGAGACCCCATGCCTGCGCAGGCAACGATCCAGGCCCGAGCGCGAAACGCTTGCATTGATGAATTCACGTGTCACCGCCAAGAGGTCATCCAAGGGCAGCAAACAGGTGCGCCGCAGCTCAACCGCAAGCGCTTCCTGGGCCGGTGTCAGCGTGGTGTTCAAGGTGTGAGCCCTGTGCGAGCGATCCTGCAAATCGTCACGCCGCGTCCACTTACGAGCCGTTGTCTGCGTGATGTTGTACCGCTCTGCCAGCACCGCTACAGAGGCCGAAGAAGCCTTGATTTCGCCTCGAATACGGGGCGTTGTGCGGGCACAGGGATGGACTTGGCTCATGTCTTTTGCTCTCGGTTAAATGACGCAATCACCTCTAGCATTACTGCTCGGGCACGAAATAATGGCCAGCTGCGGATTGGAATATGATCGCACGGGACGGAACATCTACTCCTTGATCAGGATTCGCTTGCCGTAGCTGAGGGTTTGACGGGTACACAGCGCGCGCCGGTTTTGCGCTGGCGCGAGAGTTTTCAACGCGAGCTTGATGACTGGGTTTCTGAAGAGGTTCCGGTTGCGCGGGAGTTCAACGGTATTTCGCAAGCTGCCATGTTGGCAACGCCGTGCGACCTGCAAGACTTGGCACTTGGGTTTGGAATTAGCGAGGGTATCTTTGCAAACGCGGCAGATCTGTACGAATGTGATGTGAATGAAATGTCCGCAGGTAAAACGATAAGTATGGATGTTTCAGTACCCAGATTTGAAGCCTTGAAGTATCGACGGCACACTTTAGCCCATCCCATTACACACAAGTCCCTGC
>CBDUEA010000461.1:0-1958 GCA_965365965.1 uncultured Polaromonas sp.
GTGCGGCTTCTTTAATACTTACCTTGATAACATCGCCTACGCTAGCGTAGGGACGCTTAGAACCACCCAGCACCTTAATGCAGAGCACGGACTTCGCACCGGTGTTATCGGCAACATCTAATCGAGTTTCAGTTTGGATCATTTTTTAATTATTCCCAACTTGCACCAAAAGCCAACAATTGGCTTTCAATCAGTCTTGGGCCTGTCGTCTATGCTGCGAACCACTCGCAACACTCCGTTAGGCAGATACTCAGTTACTGCTGATGCATGCACTTCACATTAACCGAGCCCTCGATTATGGCATAGTTTTAGAGCTACAGCAAACTAAATTCAGGTTTGATGCGTTTATTTGAAGTTATTTTTTGACTTTAATGCTGCAAATCCGGGCTGAAATGCCACACCGCAGTCAAAAACACCCTCAAATCGCCATTTCACCACCCAAAGCCGCAACTAAATCAGGCAGTAATTTACCCAATTCACCCGTTGCAATGGCGGTGTCGGCGTCAAAACCATCCTCTTTTTCTTGCGAAGTACCGTCAAACACCCCCTCCAAGAAAGCAACTTTCTTAATTTGGAAGGTATCTGTTAGCAAGAAAGACACGCGCCCCTCCCAGGTCAGCGCCAATTTGGTCGGCACTTTGCCACTGGTGATGTGCTGTTTGACCTCGTCAATATCCAAAGAATGGCGCGAGTAACGCACCACGGCTTTGGTTTCATCGGGGGACTTCAGCTCACATTCACGGTCAACCGTGAAGCCAGCAGGCAGCTCTTGACTACTCAACCACTCGGACATGGCCACGGCGCACGAGGTTTGCGTATTGATAGGTAGCACGCTAAAACCCTCTATACACTTCACCAAATAGGTGATGACCTCATCAGCCTTGGCTTGACTGGCGGCATCAATCACCAACAATCGCTCCGTCGGGCTGATCCACGCCACCACCGCGCTCACCTTGGTAAAAGCCATGGGCATCAGCGCGAGCTTGATGTCTTCTTTGATCTCCTTGGTCTCCCGCTTGCCTGGTTTGCGCCCCGTGCTCGCCTCGATGGCCGCCAATTGTTCCTTGGCTTTGCGGTTGATCACCGAGCTGGGCACGGCTTTGACCTCCATCATCAGCTTGAGCATCAACTGCCCACCCACAGCTTCGACCAGCGGGCCATTCGCCTCGCCCCGTGGCTCGGTCCAGCCGACTGATTTTTCTTGGCTGGCACCGCATTCAACGTAGCGAGCAGCTTCTAAACCAGCTTCAATCAGTTCTAAATTCGCCACCCAAGCGGGTGCGATACGATAAACCATGGCGTTTTTAAACACAGACGTCCTTTTGCTGCAATAAGAGAGCCGCTATTGTCTGTGCGGATAGCCTTGCGATACGTTGAAGAGTCAACTTTATTTCGCAATAAACTTTATTTAATCAACATTTTTCTAAATTTAATAGCTAACTATTGAATAAATACGCCGGCTACAGGCATTTTTATTCATTATTTCGTCATTTAGACGTCAAAAAGGGCGCTAGGCGCCCTTTTTGGTGAATCTGCGGAAGAGCTAAGCTTCAATACAGGAAATGCCGCTAACCAATCAATCAGCTTTAGGCACTGGTGCACGTTTTGCTGCTGGTTTGGTGGCTTTTTTAGCAACTACTGTCTTTTTGACTGCTGGTTTAGTTGCTGGTTTTGATGCTGATTTCGCGGCTGGTTTGGTGGCAGATTTAGCTACAACGGCAGACTTGGATGGAGTTTTGTGGATTTGTTTGCTCAATTCTTCCACCCGTTGCTTCAACGCTTGCACGTCTTTAGCTGATGGCACGCCCAGCTTGTTCAAAGCCTTGGCAACGCGGTCTTCAAAGATATTTTCTAATTTGTCCCATTTACCGGTGGCTTTGGAAGTGATGTCGCTGGCCATATCGGTCATTTTGCTGGTGGCTTCATTTATTTTTTCTTCGGCAGCGGCTTGGGTTTTG
>CBDUEA010000462.1:0-1955 GCA_965365965.1 uncultured Polaromonas sp.
CTATTTTTGGATATAGCCGGCGGATTTATTTAATAGTTTGCTATTGATAATGTAGTGAATAAATTGAATGTTCACACGCCACGCGCCCTGTCTGCATGAAACTGCGCCACAAACGCGCCAAATCGATCGGCATCCAAAGCCTCCCGTACCTCGCGCATGAGGTTCAGGTAATAGTGCAGGTTGTGGATGCTGGCCAGCATCGGACCGAGCATTTCGCCGCAGCGGTCGAGATGGTGCAAGTAGGCGCGGCTGAAACCGGCGCGGCCACCGTCTGCGTAAGTGACAGCTTTGCCATCGGCAGCTGGCGTGCCTGCGCAGGCGTAGCAGGTGCAGGTCACGTCGAGCGGCTGCTCGTCGGCTTTGTGGCGGGCGTTGCGGATTTTCAGGTCGCCAAAGCGGGTAAACAAGGTGCCGTTGCGGGCATTGCGGGTCGGCATGACACAGTCAAACATGTCGATGCCGTTTTGCACGCCAGCAATCAAATCCTCCGGCGTACCTACACCCATCAAATAGTGCGGTTTATGCGCCGGCAGTTTCGGGCCAATGTGCTTCAAGATGCGCATCATGTCTTCTTTGGGCTCGCCTACTGAGAGTCCACCGACGGCAATGCCAGGAAAGTCCAGCGCTTCCAAACCGGCCAGCGACTCATCGCGCAAAGCGGTGTGCATGCCGCCCTGCACAATGCCAAACAGCGCGTTGGGGTTATCCAGCCGTGCAAATTCGTCTTTGCAGCGTTTCGCCCAGCGCAGGCTCAGCTCCATCGAACTACGTGCTTCAGACTCCGTCGTCAACTGACCTTTGGTTTTCGGCTCCACGCTGATGTAAGGCGTGCATTCGTCAAACTGCATCGCAATGTCAGAGTTCAAAATAGTTTGAATTTGCATCGACACTTCAGGGGTCAAAAACAGCTTATCGCCATTCACGGGGCTGGAAAAGCGCACCCCTTCTTCGCTGATCTTGCGCATCTCGCCCAAGCTCCAAACCTGAAAGCCGCCACTGTCGGTCAGCATCGGTTTGTGCCATTGCTCAAACTTGTGCAGCCCGCCAAACTGCTTGACCACGTCCAGCCCAGGCCGCATCCACAAATGGAAGGTGTTGCCCAAAATAATCTGCGCACCCATGTCTTCCAAGCTGCGCGGCATCACGCCTTTGACCGTGCCATAGGTGCCAACGGGCATGAAAACAGGCGTTTCAACCACACCGTGGTTGAGCGTCATACGGCCGCGACGTGCGTGGCCATCGGTTTTGAGGAGTTCGAATTTCAGCATGATGAGATTTTAATTTTTACGGATATTTGAAAGGTTTAGCTGGTCTGACGCTGCAACAACATCGCATCCCCATAGCTGAAAAACCGGTATTGCTTCGCAATCGCCTCGGCATACAGCGCCATGATGTGGGCGTCCACCACCTTGAATTCAAAACCTGGCGTGATGAAGATATTGGTATCGCCCTGTGACTCGCCATTCTTCGCCCAAGTCTCCAAAGCCCGCACGCTGGTTGTCCCCACCGCCACCACTTTGCCGCCACGGGCTTTGCAGCGGGCGATGGCGTCTAGCGTCGCTGGGTCGATACTGTAGCGCTCAAAGTGCATCACATGCTCGGCAATATTTTCGGTTTTGACGGGTTGGAAGGTGCCGGCACCGACGTGCAGCGTGACACTGGCGCGTTCAACACCGCGTTTGTCCAATGCTGCCAGCAGCGCTTCGTCAAAATGCAGTGCAGCGGTTGGTGCGGCCACGGCACCAGGGTTTTTGGCAAACACGGTTTGGTAGCGGCTCACGTCATCGGCCTCGTCGGCATGGGTGATATAGGGCGGCAGCGGTACATGACCGTGTGCATCCATGAGTTGGTAAGGGTCGTCGCCCGCGTCGTTGGACAGCACGAATCTAAACAAGGCGCCATCTTTGACAGGCCAGCGCCCCAGCAAGGTGGCCGAGAATGCGCCGCCCGCCATC
>CBDUEA010000463.1:0-1953 GCA_965365965.1 uncultured Polaromonas sp.
CGTGATGGCCGTCGCCTCCCCCAAAGCCAAACCATCCAACACGCGCGCTAACAACCATGCAAACAGCATGCAAGGCAACAAGTCCGCAGCCATCTCGGCGCAAGACACCCAACCTACAAAGCCAGTGGAACCGAGCATGAAAGCCTGCATCGCTTGCAAAATATCGGGTGAGAGCAAAGCGACCAGTGAACTAAACGCACCCAAAACCACGCCAACCACCACGCCAGCCAGCAACAAACGCAGGGTGTGCTGTACACCGCGTGCCAAAGCCAAGGTCAACAGCACCGCAGCCACTGCACCTATGAATGCTGCGCCATTTAAACCCAAACGCACAATCCACTGGGTGGCAAAAGGACTGACGCCAAAAAATGCCAAAGCTAGCGCTACCCCGAGCGAAGAACCCGAGGCACTGCCCAGCAAAAACGGGTCGGCCAAAGGATTGCGAAACAAGCCTTGCGCCACTGCGCCCGCTAAGCCGAGCAACGCACCTGACAGAAAAGCGCCCAAAGTGCGTGGTGCACGAATGTCAATCACGATTTGCCTAGCCACCGTGTCTTGCCACATGCTCCACACACTTTCTAAACCGGCGCTACCAACGCCAAGCCCGACCAACAACAACAAACTGGCAACAACGACCAGTGAGATGCCAAGGTACCAAGCGCGGCGGTATTGAGCGATCATGGTGCTTTGTCTTGCAAACACTTGGCCATGATTCGTGCCGCTTCAGCCATGCGTGGACCAGGGCGCACCAAAACATCGGATTCTTCTAGTGTGAAATGGCAGAGACGATTCTCACGCATAACACGCATATTGGCCCACCCGGGGCGCTGCGCCATCCCATCCGAGTTGCGCAAGCCAACCATGATCACATCTGGATTGGCCCGAACGACAAACTCCGGGTTGATTTTTGGGAAAGGTCCGAGCGCTGCTGGAATGATGTTTTTAACACCCAAACGCGTCAAGGTTTCACCGATAAAGGAGGCTTCGCCAGCCGCAAAAGGGGCACTGTTCACCTCGAAATAAACGCGCACGCCTTTGGTTTTGGTGGGTAGCGACTGCGCCGCCGCCGAAACGCCTGCGTCAATGAAACGCCACACGCGCTGGGCACCGACAGCTTCTGGAATGTCTAAAACCTGCCCCACTTTGATAAGCACGCGTTGCACGTCGGCATGGCTTTTAGGCTCCAAGGTCACCACTTTGATGCCCAAAGCTATCAAGCGCTCAAAGGCGCGTGAGGAAGTCGCCATCAAAACGACATCGGGCTTGAGTGCGACGACGGCTTCGATATTAGGGTCTAAGCCACCACCGACTTGAGGAAGTTTGGTCACCGCTGCTGGCCAGTTGGAATAGCGGTCCACGCCGACCAAACGCTGGCATTGGCCCAGCTCGCAAACAGATTCTGTCAAAGACGGCAACAAACTGACGATACGTTGCGGTACTTGGCTGAACTTGACGACCACACCTCGGTCATCCGTGACCTGGATCGTTTTTGAAACAGCCTGCTGGACAGCTTGAGCGGCAGGTTGGACTACAGTTTGTGCAGATGCTGAGCTGGTTGTGATGAGCAATAAACCCATCAAAAGCAAGGAAAGGACTGATTTATTCATAACGGTTCACTTCAAGGTCAAAGGCAAACCAGCGGCCATCAGGGTCACGCGGTCACAGGCTTGCGCCACATCTTGGTTCAGTCGACCCAAGGCATCCACAAAGGCTCGCGTTTCACGCCCCAAGGGAATGACGCCCAAACCAATCTCATTGCTAACGATGACTAAAGAACTTTTAGATTCTTTGATTGCTACTAAAAATGCAGCTAATAAATCAATATATTCGCTGGCTACTGGTGTATTTCCATCTTGTTTAGGCTTTTCATGCATGGGCATCAACAAATTGGTGAGCCACAAGGTCAAGCAATCTACAACAATCAAGGTGTCAGATTGACTCAAACGCTGAATC
>CBDUEA010000464.1:0-1941 GCA_965365965.1 uncultured Polaromonas sp.
CTCCCCGCCCGCGTGAAACTGGCTTTACGACTTGATGCCGACGAGTGGAACGGGCAGCGCAAGGTGAAGTTTTTGATTGAGGGGGTGGAAGGGGTTTGACTGGCATTTAATCGATTTCAGAGGCTATTTTTGTCTATAGCCATAGTATTTGTTCATTAGTTTGCTATGTTTTATGTATTTTATGCGCGATGTGCCTCGATTTGAACTACCCGCGCCGAACGAGTGCTGCCAAACTCGCTTCGCTCAAACAGCGCCAGCCCTCGCTCAGCGCGAGTAGCTCAAGCCGTTTATGACTGAAAATAAACTGAATCTGTAAGTTCTCTCCACAAAGCCTAAAATAACCCTGTGACTACCTATCTCAACGCCGACCTTCATTGCCACTCCATCGTCTCCGATGGCACGCTGACGCCTGAGGCGCTGGCGGCGCGGGCCAAGGCCAACGGGGTGGAGCTTTGGGCGCTGACGGACCACGATGAGATCGGTGGTCAAGCGCGGGCGGCGGCAGCGGCGCATGCCAATGACATGGCTTACTTGACGGGAACCGAGATTTCGGTCACTTTTGCCAACGAAACCGTGCACATTGTCGGTTTGGGTTTTGATGCGACCAATCCATTGATCGTCAATGGATTAGCCCAAACCCGAGGTGGCCGCAGTGAGCGGGCGATGGAAATGTCAGACGGTTTGGCCAAAGTGGGCATCAAAGGCGCATATGAAGGCGCTTTGAAGTTTGTCGGCAACCCAGAATTGATTTCACGCACCCACTTCGCTCGTTTTTTGGTCGAAAGTGGTGTTTGCAAAGATACGTATGAGGTGTTTCGTAAGTATTTGACCGACAACAAACCTGGTTTTGTGCCGCACCGCTGGGCAGCGCTGGGCGATGCGGTGAGCTGGATCACGCAAAGCGGTGGCATCGCGGTGATTGCCCACCCTGGGCGCTACAAATTCAGCGCGAACGAAGAATTTGCTTTGTTTTCAGAATTCAAAGCCCACGGCGGGCAGGGCGTGGAGGTGGTGACGGGTAGCCACACCATCGCCGAATATGTGGAATATGCCGAAGTGGCCAAAGAGTTTGGTCTGGTTGGTTCGCGCGGCAGCGATTTTCACAGCCCTGACGAAAGCCGCATTGATTTGGGTACGCTGCCTTTGTTGCCGGGAGACTTGACCTCGGTGTGGGAATTGCTGGCCGATCGTATTCAGCCACGAAGTTCTGCCATCAATGCTTCAACCAGCGCAATAACCACACCACACGGTCTTCGGTGAGGCAAGATTTTTACAAGCCAGCTTCAGTTCTGGCGGGCATTGCGTTGGCTGTTTCCGCCGCAGCTTGTTTTGCGACCTTGGACACCACCACCAAGTATGTCAGCGCGACAGTGCCGCTCATCATGGCTTTGTGGTTTCGTTATGCCTTTCAGGCTCTTGCAACGGCTTTGGTTGTTTTGCCCTTACGCGGTACGGCGATTTTACGGACCAAGCATCCCAAGTTTCAATTGCTGCGCGGCGTGTTGCTGTTGGTATCAAGTTTGCTGGCATTCTTCAGCCTGCGGTACATGCCCGTGGGTGAATTTACGGCGATTGTGATGATCGTGCCTTTAGTCATTACGCTGCTAGCAGCCACGACTTTGGGTGAAAAGGTGTCAAAGTTGCGCTGGTTTTTGGTGGCGGGTGGTTTTGCCGGCACCTTGGTCATCATGCGACCGGGTCAAACGGCTTTTCAGTGGACTCTGTTGCTGCCCCTGTTGTTGGTGGTGACAAATTCGTGGTTCCAAGTGCTGACCAGCAAGTTGGCCAAAGTGGAAGACCCGATCACCATGCATTTGTACACCGGCTGGGTCGGGATGTTGATTGTGTCTTTTGCACTGCCTTTCGTTTGGGTCACGCTGGACTCCTGGCTGATGTGGGCGCTTTTGCTGTTGATGGGTTTTGCTGCGACGGTGGGACATT
>CBDUEA010000465.1:0-1940 GCA_965365965.1 uncultured Polaromonas sp.
CAATCGGCCTACAACTTTGAGCACAGCGACACCGACTTTTTGTTCACCGCCTTCACCGCGCACGAAAAGCAAGCCAAATACCTCATCGAGCAGCAGCTCGCCCTGCCCGCCTATGAGCAAGTGCTCAAAGCGGCTCACACCTTCAACTTGCTGGACGCACGCGGCGCGATCAGCGTGACCGAGCGCGCAGCCTACATGGGCCGCATCCGCAACATCTCGCGCAGCGTTGCGCAAAGCTATTTAGAAATCCGTGAGCGCTTGGGATACCCCATGGCACCGCGTGACTGTGTGGCACAAGTCGCGCCCCTCATGCCGAGCGTGGGTACCAAGTCGTCAAAGAAGGCGGCATGAACATGACAACCATGACTACACAGAATTTATTGGTTGAGCTCTTCGTCGAAGAGTTGCCCCCCAAAGCCCTGAAAAAACTGGGTGAATCGTTTGCCAGTAACCTGGCCGCATCTTTGCAAGCCCAAGGCTTGGCGGCTCAAGACGCGGTGGTCACGCCGTTTGCCACGCCGCGTCGCTTGGCGGCGCAAATCACCGCTGTGGCAGCGCAAGCGGCTGACAAAGCCGTGTCTCAAAAACTCATGCCGGTGAGCGTGGGGTTGGACAGCCTAGGCAACGCAACGCCCGCTTTGCTGAAAAAGCTGCAAACTTTGGGTGTGGATGTTTCTAACCCACTCACCGTGGTGCTGGGCTTGAAGCGCGCACCTGATGGCAAGGCCGAAGCCTTGTTTTACGACAGTTTGGTAACGGGTGTGCTGTTGGCGGAAGGCTTGCAAAAAGCCCTTGAAGAAGCCATTGCCAAGCTGCCGATTCCTAAAGTCATGAGCTACCAATTGGCGCAAAACTGCGACATGCCGGGTTGGAGCAGTGTGAGTTTTGTGCGCCCTGCGCATAAATTAATAGCGTTACATGGAATAAATACGCTGGCTATCACTGCTTTAGGACTACATTCAGGGCGTGAAACGCTAGGCCACCGGTTTGAAGCTGCGGTGTCCCCGGTGGTCGTTACGGATGCGGACAGTTACGCCGCCACGCTGCTCAAAGATGGCTCGGTGATTGCCAGCTTTGAGGCGCGCCGTGCCGAGATTGCACGCCAGCTTCAAATCGCGGCTGAAATTGTGGGAAAAATCGATGGCACAACGTACAGCCCGATTGAAGACGATGCCCTGTTGGACGAAGTGACGGCTTTGGTCGAGCGCCCGAATGTGCTGACATGTACGTTTGAAAAAGAGTTTTTAGACGTGCCGCAAGAGTGTTTGATTTTGACCATGAAGGCGAATCAAAAGTACTTCCCGCTGTTGGACGCAACGGGTAAGCTGAGCAACAAGTTCTTGGTCGTCAGCAATATCAGCCCGGCAGACGCCAGCGCTGTTGTGGGCGGCAACGAACGCGTGGTACGGCCACGGCTGGCCGATGCCAAATTCTTCTTTGACCAAGACCGTAAAAAAACCTTGGCCTCACGCGTGGCGGGGCTGGACAAAGTCGTTTATCACAACAAATTGGGCTCGCAAGGCGAGCGCATTTTACGGGTCCGAGCCATTGCCAAAGCCATCGGCCAACAATTGGGCGGAGATGCACTGGCGGCTCAGGCCGACCAAGCAGCAGAGTTGGCGAAGACGGACTTGGTGACCGATATGGTTGGCGAGTTCCCCGAGCTGCAAGGCACGATGGGGCGCTATTACGCGTTGAACGACGGTTTGAGCATGGATGTGGCCGATGCGATTGAAGACCACTACAAGCCGCGCTTTGCCGGCGACTCGTTGCCGCGCAATGATGTGGGTGTGGTGGTGGCTTTGGCCGACAAGTTGGAAACGCTGGTCGGCATGTTTGGGGTTGGCAATTTGCCAACGGGCGACAAAGATCCGTTTGCACTTCGGCGTCATGCACTGGGTGTGATTCGGATGCTGATTGAAAAAGACTTGCCGTTGCGC
>CBDUEA010000466.1:0-1935 GCA_965365965.1 uncultured Polaromonas sp.
TCGGTGGATTTGTTGTAGCTTTTGAAGCGAAACTTGAAGTCCCAGCTTAAAAAGCAAGCGCGATCGTCGACCACTTGGGCGGTGACGATAAAGCGTGGGGCTTCTAAGGCCACAAACATGTGCTCAAAAATCTGCGTGATGGCTGCGTGGCCGCGCACTTCGTTGAAGGGGTCTTTGAAATAAGCGTCTGGGGTGTAGAGCGTGTTGATGTGGGCGATGTTCTGGGGCGTGATGGTTTCAAAGAACGTGACGAGTTGGGCTACCTGCGCGCGGTAGAAAGCGGGGCTCGTCTGGTTGGCTGTATCTGCTGGCGCGATGTTGCGTATCCTGTCTATATCGGTCATAACGATTTATTTTAAAGCCCTGTAAATTTTTTGATAGCAGGAAAGTAAAGCCGGTAGGGCAGTAGTCGCAATGCTTTCATCATCAGGGTGAAGCGTTTGGGGAAATGAATTTCAAATTCGCCTTTGCCCCAACCGGTCAACATGGCGCTGGCGGCTTGTTCGGGGGAGATCAAGCCTGGCATGTTGAACTCGTTGGGGGCCGTGAGGGGTGTATCTACAAAGCCGGGGCAGATCAAGCTGACGCCAATGCCTTGGTCGCGCAGGTCAAGGTAGAGCGTTTCTGCCAAGTTGATGAGTGCCGCCTTGGTTGGTCCGTAGGCCATGCTTTTGGGCAAGCCAGAGTAGCCTGCCACGCTGCTGATCAGGCTGATATGCCCCGTTTGGCGCTGTAAGAAGTGCGGCAGCACGGCGTCTAGCACGTAGACAGCGCCAAGGTAATTAATCTGCTGGTGTTTCAGCATCTCATTGAGTTTGAACTCGGTGGCGCGCATTTCTTTGAAGTAGCCGGCGCAGTAAACCACGCTGTCAATGACGCTGTCTTTCAAAATGTGCAAGGCGGCGGCTTTGACGGCGTCGGGGTCGGAGACGTCTAGGGGCAGAGCGACGGAGCTGGCGCGACCTTGCGCATCCAAGCCCGGGTGTTGCAAGACAAACGCATCCAAAGCTGCTGCGTTGCGCGCCGAGACAATGACGCGTGCTCCCAGGTCGTGCAAGGCATGTGCCGTGGAGCGACCGATGCCCGATGAGGCCCCTACAAGCCAGACGGTTTTGCCGCGCCAGTCGGTGATGGGTGGGTTCAAAGAGGAAGTGAGGGACATGATGAAGGTGTTTAATTGCTATTCAATACATAGCTAACTATTGAATAAATGCGACGGCTAATTATTAATTTATGTAAAAATTGCTTATCTCTTAGTGAAAGACAGCGTCACTTCGCCTAATTTGATGCCAAACTTGCTCATGGTGGCTTTGTTGAGCATGGTTTTGTCGTTCATCAGGTACATCCAGTCGTCAAACTGCACCTCGTATGTCTTGCCGTCTACCGGCAGGTTCAGGGTGTAATTCCATTGGAAGGCGTTGCCCAGCTCTTGACCATTGGCCACGCCGACCACGTCGTCTGCACGGCCCACATAGCGGCCGTCTGCTGAGCGTTGCAAGCGCCAAATACGTCGCTCTTTGGTACCGTCGGAGTAGGTGAAGCTTTCATCCAGCACACCGGTTTCTTGCCCAGGTGCGCCTTGCCAGCTGCAGACCATCACCACCGTAAAGCGCTTGACGACTTTGCCGCCACGGTCGGTAAAAATGCCGTAAGCGTCCAAGGTGCCGTTGAAGTATTGACGCAGGTCGAGCACGGGCTTTTCAGTGGCGTACTCAGAGAGGCTTTGCGTGGCGCAGCCACTGAGCGTCACAGCGCCCAAGGCGATGCTGGAGACGGCGAGTGAGGAGATAAGGAGACGTCTTTTCATGGTGTTCTCACAGGTTTGGTAGGAAGGGGAGACTGCTGTTGGCTAGGTTGAATTCGCGGCGTGGACCGAATCAACAGCACATACAAAGCGCCGGCAGCAATGACTTTGATAGCGATCGGCAGCAAGCT
>CBDUEA010000467.1:0-1926 GCA_965365965.1 uncultured Polaromonas sp.
CTGACTGCACGCAAAAGCGGTTCACCAATTAAAATAGAGGGCTAGATGCTACAAGTTTTCTTTGTAGTCATCATGAAAATAGAGAAAAACACCATGAACTACCCGCAAGAATTTGATGTCATCGTCGTCGGCGGTGGCCACGCCGGCACCGAGGCCGCACTGGCCAGCGCCCGCATGGGCTGCAAAACCCTGCTGCTGTCGCACAACATCGAGACGCTGGGGCAGATGAGTTGCAACCCCTCCATTGGCGGCATCGGCAAAGGCCACTTGGTCAAAGAAGTTGACGCCATGGGTGGCGCGATGGCGCTGGCGACCGACGAAGCAGGCATCCAGTTCCGCATTCTCAACAGCTCCAAAGGCCCTGCGGTGAGGGCTACGCGTGCGCAAGCGGACCGTGTGTTGTACAAGGCCGCGATACGGCACAAGCTGGAGAATCAGCCTAACCTCTGGCTGTTTCAGCAAGCCGTGGATGACTTGATGGTTGAGGGTGACAGAGTCGTCGGTGCCGTCACCCAAGTCGGCGTGCGCTTTCGGTCTAAAACGGTGGTGCTGACAGCGGGGACGTTTTTGGACGGCAAAATCCACGTCGGTCTGAACAACTATGCAGCGGGCAGGGCAGGCGACCCACCGGCGGTGTCGCTGAGCAGTCGCCTCAAAGAACTCAAGCTACCTCAGGGGCGCCTTAAAACCGGCACACCACCGCGCATTGATGGCCGCAGTATCGACTTCTCAAAGTGCACCGAGCAAGCGGGTGACGGTATGCTGGGCGGCGATGCGCGCGCCACAGTCGGTGAGATTCCGGTCTTCAGCTTCATGGCGCATGCCTATGGCGGCGCAGCCATGCACCCGCAGCAAATGCCGTGTTGGATCACCCATACCAACGCACGTACCCACGAGATTATTCGCTCCGGCTTTGACCGCAGCCCCATGTTCACTGGCAAGATTGAGGGCGTCGGCCCACGCTATTGCCCCAGCGTGGAAGACAAAATCAACCGTTTTGCCGACAAAGAAAGCCACCAGATTTTCTTAGAACCCGAAGGCCTAACGACCAACGAGTACTACCCCAACGGTATTTCGACTTCACTGCCTTTTGATATTCAATACGAATTGGTACGAACGATGGTCGGCTTAGAAAACGCCCACATCCTGCGCCCCGGCTATGCGATTGAGTATGACTACTTCGACCCCCGCGCCTTGAAAACCAGTTTTGAAACCCGTGCCATTGGTGGCTTGTTCTTTGCGGGGCAAATCAACGGGACCACGGGCTACGAAGAAGCAGCAGCACAAGGCATGTTTGCAGGCATCAACGCGGCCTTGCAATGCCGCGAAATGGGCTTTGGTAATGCTGCATTGAGTGCAGCAGGCAGCATCAGCTACGGTGAGACTACATGGCTGCCGCGGCGTGATGAAGCCTACTTGGGTGTTCTGGTCGATGACTTGATCGCCAAGGGCGTGACCGAGCCCTACCGGATGTTTACCAGCCGTGCTGAGTTCAGGTTGCAGCTGCGCGAAGACAATGCCGATGTGCGCTTGACCGAAGTAGGGCGCCAACTAGGCTTGGTGGACGATGCACGCTGGGAATCTTTCAACCGGAAACGCGATGCTGTTTCACGTGAAACAGAACGATTGAAAGCTATGTGGATCAATCCTAAAACAGTCTCTGCGCCAGAAGCGGAGCGTGTTTTTGGTAAAGCATTAGAGCATGAGTACAACTTATTGGAGTTGCTGCGCAGACCTGATGTGGACTACGCAGCTTTGATGAGCTTAGAAAATGGCAAGTTCAAACCTGAGTCTGTCGACGTTGCTGGACCTGTTGAGGCTGTTTCACGTGAAACAAAATCGGATGATCAAGCTAAAGAAGTGATTGAGCAGATCGAAATCGTTGCCAAATACGCAGGCTACATTGACCGCCAACACGCTGAGGTT
>CBDUEA010000468.1:0-1918 GCA_965365965.1 uncultured Polaromonas sp.
CTAAACAACACTTAACACCTCATTCACCCAAGTAGGCTCACCGCTGCGGCATGTCTTTGACCGAGTAACCCAAACTCACCGTTGCATCGGCAGGAATCGGTGGCATGGTGGCGTTCCAGTCTTGCCACGCTTGTCGCATCGTCGCTAAGCGTTCAGGCTCACGGTGCGCCAAGTTGGCTCGTTCGCGCTCATCGGCGGGGATGTTAAAGAGGTACTCGTTGCCGTCCACGGTCAGGTATTTCCAGTCATCCACACGCATGGCGCGCTGGCCTCGGTGGTTCATGCGCCAATGCAAGGGGCGTTGGAATTGCTGCGTGGCGTCCTTTAAAACCGGCAGGACGGAGATACCATCCAAGGGAAAATCGGGATGTGCTTTGACGCCTGCTGCGTCCAACATGGTGGCAGACCAGTCCATCGTCATGCAATGTTGCGTGCTGACGCCGTTTGGAGCGATGACTGCCGGCCAATGCGCGATCCATGGCACGCGGATGCCGCCTTCGGTCAAATCCATCTTGCCACCGACCAGTGGCCAGTTGTCCGAGAAGCGCTCGCCGCCGTTGTCGCTGGTAAACACGACGAGGGTGTTGTCTGCCAAACCGTTGGCACACAGAGCGTCCATGACTTGGCCAATGCCTTCGTCCATGTGGTGAATCATGCGATGGTAGGTATGAATGTTGCCGCCGTGCAGGTGGAAGAGGTTATTTTTGACGTCTTCAGACAAGGCTTCGTCGTCCCGCGTTTCCCACGGCCAGTGCGGTGCGGTGTAGTGCATGCTCAAGAAAAACGGTGTGCCGGATTTAGCACCAGCCGCCATGCGGTTGACAAAATCGACCGAGCGCTGCGAGATCAAATCAGTCAAGTAGCCTTCTACGCGTTTTTCTTCCTCACCCACGTACATGTCATGGTGACCGGACGAGTTGCTGTGGGTGAGATAGTCCACCCCACCTGCCATCGGACCTATAAATTCTTCGTAGCCTGAGCGCAGCGGGCTGAAGCTGGGCGGGTAGCCCAAGTGCCATTTGCCAATCAATGCGGTGCGGTAACCACTGTCTTTGAGCAAAGAGGGCAGCGTAGGGTGCTCAGGCGGTAAACCCAGCGTGGTGCTGTGCCGTGCTTTGCTGTTGATGGGTTCTTCCGCAGCGCCGCGCAGGCGGTACTGGTAGCGCGCCGTCATCAGCGCAAAACGGGTGGGTGAGCACACGGGGGAGTTGGCGTAACCCTGCGTGAATTTTATGCCATTGGCAGCCAAGCCGTCTAAAACGGGCGAAACAGCGCCAAATTTGGCATCACGGCCACCGTAGCAGCCTAAGTCAGCAAAGCCGAGATCGTCGGCAACGATGAAGATGATGTTGGGACGCTGCGCTGATGTATGTAGAGTTGTCATGCTGGATCGCTACTTTGTTAGTCCGTTACTTTGAAACCAATGGCTTTGGTAACACGACCCCAGCGGGCAATATCTTCACGCATTGTTTTTGCCAGTGCTTCAGGGCCATCGCCAACCGGGTACATGCCATTTGCTAATAATTGTTGCCTGACTTCACGTGTGTTAACCGCCTTCATAAACTCGCTGCGTAGTTTGTCAACAATCGGCTTGGGTGTTTTGGCCGGTGCGAAATAGGAAAACCATGCTGACACATGGACGTCTTTATGCCCTTGCTCCACAAAAGTGGGGATGTCGGGCATAGGCGGGGAGCGTTTTAAACCGCTGGTGGCAAGCACTTTGACACGACCTGAAGGCAGCATAGCGATAGCACCACCGACAACGTCAAAAAATACTGGAACCGTGCCGCCCATCACATCTTGCCGTGCAGGGGTAGAGCCACGGTACGGGATATGAGTCATTTTTAAGCCCGTTGATTGATTCAACATTTCACCCAAAAAATGCGACGGTGTGCCAGCGCCATAGGATGCAAAGCTT
>CBDUEA010000469.1:0-1915 GCA_965365965.1 uncultured Polaromonas sp.
CCACCTTGTCGCGGATGGTCAGGCCGCGCCACTTTGTATTGATTTCATCCCAGCGTAGCGCCAGCACTTCGCCGGGTCTTGCGCCAGTCAGCAGCAAGGTTTGCAAGTAGGCGGCTGTTACCGGGTTGCCAATGAGTTGCACGGCTTCAAACCAGACGGTCAATTGCTCGCGCATCAAGGCATCCTGTTTGACGCCAGCTTTGCCCAATGCTTCGCGGCTTCGTTTTGTCTTGGCTGGGTTTTTGGCAGGCAACAGGCCAGCGTAGGCGGGCTGTTCTGAGCACCAGCCTAAAAACACCTTCAATTGCCGCCATGCCAGCCGGGCGGCGCTTGGACGTGTCTTGGCTTCATGGGCGGCCCATACTTCTATTGTGGGCGCGTCAAGCTCACGCAGGGGCAGCGCCATCAAAGAGTAGAGCGGCCCGGCAATGGTCACACCACGGCCACGGGTTCCACGGTTGGCAGGTACGCCGCCGGCTTTGGTAAAACGGATATGGTCGGCGTAATGCAAGTCGCCCCAATGTGGGCGACGTTCGGTCAGGTAAGTAGCCCACACCTCGCCCACGGTCACGGATGCAATGGTGGCCGCTTGGGCTTGGGCAATGGCGGCAGCAGTTTGCGCGGCCTTGTCGAGTTCTTGCTGGCGCTCTATCTCTCGCGGGTCGGTCCCACCGTCAAACATCACACGCAGGCGGTTTGCTTCACTGCGGGCGGCCTCAATATTCCACGCGCGAACGTCTCCGATGGTACGGCGGATGGTTTGCCGATTCAGCTTGGCTTCAAAGACAAATGACTTAGCGCCAGCAGCAGTAACACGCACACGCAGGCCGGGCGCCTTGCTGTCGCGCAAGAATGCCTGTTGCTTGTAAGCCGGGCAGGTCAGTCGCTCGATTGACCCAGCGGTCAGGTCGCACGCTTGCGTCAGGTCTGGTGCGTCTGTCTTTTTTGGTCGTGCCATCGCTTACTCCATTACTGACCAGTAGGTCATTCCATGTAGCCACCATGTAGCCACTTTTCGGCTATTTTGGCGAATATCAATCAACAATCAACCAACAAAATTTTGAGATAAACTTTTATAAGTTGTTGATTTGTATTGATTTTACATGCATTAATCAACGGATAAAAATACAACGATGGTGTGACTCATAATCCTTTGGTCCACAGTTCAAGTCACTCACGCCCTACCACTCTATATAGGGATATGAAAAGCCTGCTGTATTAAAAAATGGCAGGCTTTTTCGTTTCTCATACAAGGCAATCGCCGAGCGACTTGCCAAGGCTGGCAGTCGCATCCTCAAGCTGTGCTACATTTCAAAAGATGTCTTCAGCAAAATTTTTCTTTGCTTATTTTTGGTTCTCAAGCGCCACCGGCGGTAGAGAGACTTTCGCGTAAGCACCCCAAGACGCAACAAATCTCCAAAAACCGCCGGACGCCCGGCGGTTTTTTTTTGCCTATTTAGTTTTTTGCCTCTGCCATTTTTTGTGAAATTACTTGAAACCGTCTGAATCTTAAAAAGGAAGTTTGTGATGAATGCCAAAGCCGCCTCCACCTCCACCTCCACCAGCACCGGCTGGTATGCGAACGTCGAGAAAACCAGCCAGACCGACGACAAACGCATCAAGGACATTACCGTGCTACCGCCTCCCGAGCATCTCATCCGCTTTTTCCCCATCAACGGCACGCCGGTCGAGACGCTGATCACGCAAACGCGCCAGAACATCCACAACATCATTGCCGGCACCGACGACCGCCTGCTGGTGGTGATTGGCCCGTGCTCCATTCATGATCCGATGGCCGCGCTCGACTACGCGCGCCGCCTGGCCGAGCAGCGCAAGAAATATGCCGGCACGCTGGAGATCGTGATGCGCGTCTACTTCGAGAAGCCGCGCACCACCGTCGGCTGGAAGGGCCTGA
>CBDUEA010000470.1:0-1914 GCA_965365965.1 uncultured Polaromonas sp.
GCTTCGCTCACGCTGGTGCAGGACGGCGAGGTGCACATCGAGTTGCCCTTTTCCAAGTCCTTGTCGCAGCAACAAGGTTTTGTGCACGCAGGTGCCATCACCAGCATCGTCGACAGTGCCTGCGGTTATGCCGCGCTGACCAAAGCACCGCTTGACAAAGAAATTGTGACGGCAGAATTCAAAATCAACTTGCTGCGCCCCGCCATTGGCACACACTTTGTGGCGGTCGGCAAGGGGCAAAATGCTGGCAAGCTGCTGACCGTCTGCACCGGTGAAGTTCGGGCCTTCAGCGCTGAATCAAGCGCCTATAAAATCGTTGCCATGCTGCAAGGCACCTTCGTCAATGTTGCGAGGTGACTCAGTCTATTTTTGGCTATAGTCGTTGTATTTGTCTCATCGCTTGCTATAAAAATAGTACTAATCAGGTGTAAACGACCGCTTGGCCGAAGCCGCAATGACGCTGCGCAGCCACTGGTGGGCGCTGCTGCGTTGCAGGCGCTGGTGCCACAGGCTGTCAACATGGACGATGGGCATGTCAAAAGGCAGGGGGCGTATCACCAGCTCGTTGCCCACGTCTGCAACCCGAACGAAGTGACGCGGCAGCACGGTTAACACGTCAGACTGCGCGACCACACGCCCTGCCGTAAAAAACTGGTTGACGGTGATCACAATGCGGCGTTGGCGCTGCAACGAGGTCAAAGCTTGGTCGACAAATCCGAATGGACGACCCGAAAAACTCACCAGCATGTGGCGTGCGGCGCAAAAGCGGTCCAGCGTCAATGGCTCGTGCGCTAGCGGGTGGTCTTTGCGCATGACGCAGACGTATTCGCCGTTGTACAGCCGCTGGCTCACAAAATTGATCACACCGCCCGACTGGGCACTGGCCGTTAAGTCAGCCAAGACAGCGGGGAAGTGGCCGATCGCCAAATCCGCTTTTTCTTGATCCAGCAAGCCGCGTGGGTCGCGGGTGGAGAGTGGCACAACGCGGATAGAGATGCTGGGTGCTTCGCGCTCAACAGCGGCCAGCAAGCCGGGCACCAGCTCGGCAGCGGTGGCGTCGGCCATGGCGATCACAAACGTGGCGCTGGAGCTGGCGGGGTCAAACGGGCTGGGGCTGAGGCTGTCTTGCAGTTGGCGCAAAGCCTCGCGCACGGCGGGCCACAACGCGGTGGCGCGGGGCGTCGGTTCCAAGCCTTGGCCACTGCGGCGCACCAAATCATCACCCAGTGTCTCGCGCAAGCGTCGCATAGCATTGCTGACGGCGGGCTGCGTCAGCGCAAGGTTGTTGGCGGCCTTGGTCAGGCTGCGCTCGGCCATCACTTCGTCAAAAACGCGTAGCAAATTCAGGTCTAGGGTGCGGAAATTGAGGCTCATGTACAAATTATTGAATTAATCACCCTTGTGAATATATGGTATCACCAATATAAAGTTCAGTAACACTGGGGTTAACCCTATAATTCAAGCATCGCACAAGACAAACCGATTTGGTTAGCTAGATTTTTAGCAAGTGTGCCATTTAAGAAGGAAAGAAAATCATGACGACTTTTACACAACCTAAATTCTCCAACCACCACGCTGGCATCTGGACGGGCGAGCCTGTGGCAAAAAAAGTCAAAAAGCCGATTCACAAAGAACGCGTCTCGTCACTCGGCTTGGATGACTACATATTAGCAGCCTTGGCATTTTTGGCATCGCCTATCATGCGTGCCATCACAAAAGTTTCAGGATTTGACGGCAGCGCTGCTTACAGCGCATGGAGCGCACGCCGTAAGGCCCGTTTGGCTGACGAAAAAATGTGGGCATATGCCTGCCAAGATGAGCGCTTGATGGCCGATATCGAACGCGCTTTGGGCGACGCGCCAGAAGCTGCAGGCTGGTATCTGCGCAAGTAAAAAGATAAGCGTCTAAAAACGC
>CBDUEA010000471.1:0-1910 GCA_965365965.1 uncultured Polaromonas sp.
TTTACTTCCGCTATTTAGAGACCTGTCGCATCGAGTGGATGCGCTCTATCGGCTGTCTGCCAGACCCACAAGGGGTGGGTCCCGTCATCGTCAACGCCTTTTGCAACTTCTACAAACAGCTGGAATACCCCGGCGATGTGCTCGTCAAAATGTACGTCAGCGACCCCGCTCGTACGACATTTGAAACGTGGGGCACGATAGAACGCGCCGACCAGCCTGGCGTGATCTACGCTGCCGGTGGCGCGACGACCATTTGGGTCGACTTTCCCCAACAAAAAGCCTGCGACTTGCCAGATTGGATGCGGGCGCTGGTGACTGCGGCGTAGGCGCGAAGATGCGTTTCAGACTGCTTTAAACTGCTTGAAAACGTTAGAAAAAGCTTATTTTTGCTTGTAGCCGGCGTGTTTGTTAAATAGTTTGCTATTTATTTTATGATAATTTAATGTTTGACAACCCTGCTAAAAATCCTGTCAAGAACCATCCCGCCTTGCGCGGTGGCTTACTTGCGCTGTTGGCTGCGGCCCTGTTTGGTTTGAGCACGCCGTTGGTTCAGCAATTCGGGCGGGACTTGGGTGCGTTTTCTACCGCCGCGCTGTTGTACGCAGGGGCAGCGTGTGTAGCGGTTTGGATGCGTCAACCGACTCAGCGCGAAGCACAACTGCAGCGCAGCGACGTGCCGCGCCTGCTGGCCATGGCGGGCTTGGGTGCCGTGATCGGTCCCGTAGCGCTGGCGTGGGGGCTGCAGCGCACCAGCGGTTCCAGTGCATCCTTGATGCTGACCTTAGAAGCGCTGTTTACTGGCGTGTTGGCTTGGCGTTTGTATGGCGAGAGCATGGACAAACGCGTCATCACCGCTATGTTGCTGTTGCTGGCAGGCGGCTTAGCGTTGATTGCTGACCAAGGCTTCACTGGTAACGTGCAATTGCTCGGTTTGCTCGCAGTGTTGGGCGCAACGGCCGCTTGGGGTCTCGACAACACCCTGTCGCGCGGTGTGGCAGACCGCGACCCGGCGCAAGTCGTTTTAGCCAAATCGGTGGTTGGTGCTGCCACCTCCACCGCGCTGGCGTGGGCTTTCAGCGAGCCTGGGCCCGGTTTGCAAGCCGCAGTAGCGCTCCTTGCCGTCGGCGCGGCAGGTTACGGCCTGAGTTTGCGGTTTTACCTCTTGGCCCAACGCTCCTTCGGCGCAGCACGTACGGGCTCGGTGTTCGCCTTCGCTCCTTTCATCGGCGCGCTGGGTGCGTTCGCTCTGGGTGACCGCTCGATGGGGCTGGTGATGGCTTTGGCTGGCTTGTTGATGCTGGCTGGCGTTGTTTTGCACTTGTTTGAGTCCCACAACCACACCCATGTTCACGAGGTTTTGGAGCATGAGCACGCGCACAGCCATGACGCGAATCTATCCGACGGTCATCACTTTCATACGCATGACCCCATGCCAACCGGCCCGCACAGCCACTCGCACCGCCATGAGCCTATAGCGCACGCCCACCCGCACGTGCCTGATTTACACCATCGGCATGGGCATTAGCGCAGCTAAGTCTTTAAGGTGATTACCGCACCGCCCGCCAGTTGTCTGCATGACGCTGCAACCAGCTGGCAGCCAGTTGTTGGTTGTCACCAAACGGGTCGTCGTTGGGGTGGAAGTCGCGCTTGAAATAGGCTAAGAGCGGCTTGCTGGCGGTCCAAACGAAGCCATTTTTACCAAATAAAAACTTGGCGGCACTCCACCACGTGCTGGGTTTGAAGAGGCTGCCGTCGTGCCAGAGGTTGAGGGTGGTTTGGCGGATAGTATCAACGCTGAACAGCACCAGCACGTAGAGATACCAGCGGATGCGCCATTTGTAATTGCCACCGAGCGCGTTGTAGACGTCAAAAGCCACGGCTTTGTGCTCGGTTTCTTCGGCGGCATGCCA
>CBDUEA010000472.1:0-1910 GCA_965365965.1 uncultured Polaromonas sp.
GTGGCGATCAAGATGTTGTTGGCGCTGAAGCGCTGGCCGCCTTGGATCTCCACCGTGTGCGCATCTACCAGCGTGGCGCGGCTTAACATCACCGTCACGCTTGCACCGTCTAGCATCTTGCCGTAGATACCGTTCAAGCGGCTGATTTCTTGTTTGCGGTTGGCTTTGAGGGTTTCCCAGTTCAAAACAGGGGCTGCACCCTCCCAGCCAAAACCATGCGACTCTTCAAAGCTCTCTGCAAAATGCGCGGCGTAGCTGTAAAGTTTTTTGGGGATGCAACCGACATTGACGCACGTGCCGCCCAGCCCTGCGTGGAAACCGCTGGCGTCACTGCCGCCGTGAACGCCACCCGCCTCTGCCAGCGCCACCTTGACGCCACGCTGCGCGGCCATGCGCGCCGCTCGCACACCGCCACTACCGCCACCAATGACAAAGAGGTCAAAATCGTAGGTTTGATTTGATGATTGCATGGCTTTACTTTCTCCTTTAAATGCTCAAATTGCTATTTTTATAGTAGCTAAATATTGAATAAATACGCCGGCTAGATCCATATTTTCTCTTAAAATGGCATAAATAGCTTGTTTTTAGCTCTAAAACCCCTATTTGTAACAGGATGCTCTCGGCTGCCAAACCTCTATTCTGGACTTAGGATACGCTTCACGTCTTAGTCGCTTTGACGTTCAGATTCATTTCATTTTTTTGATACAACCCATCACCATGACATTTCAACTCAAATCTACCCTTTGCGCAGCCGTGCTCGCGTCTATAACCCTCAGTGCACCTGCCGTTTGGGCTCAAGCTGCTACTCCTTCCCCCGCTGCAGCCAGCGCTGCCAAAGAAGCAGGCGCAGTCGTCACCACCACGGGCTTGGTTTACCGTTCACTCAAAGATGGTACCGGTGCCAGCCCGAGCGCACGCGACACCGTCAAAGTGCATTACCGTGGTACCTTGCCTGATGGCAAGGAGTTTGACAGCTCTTATAAGCGTAATTCGCCGATCGAGTTTCCTTTAAGCAACGTCATCCCCTGCTGGACCGAAGGCGTGCAAAAAATGAAAGTCGGCGGTAAAGCCAAGCTGACCTGCCCGCCAGAAATTGCTTACGGCGCACGCGGTGCAGGCAATGCCGTGCCCCCCAATGCAACGCTGCATTTTGAAGTTGAATTGCTTGGCATCAACGGTAAGTAAGTCGGTAAAATAAAAACGAAGCTGCGTTAAAAACAAAAATAAGAGGTCTGTCGGCGATGTTGAAATTTACCTGTTGTGGCGCAGTAAGCCAATTAGCCAACCCCGAGCAGGCCCTGCTCTTACGCGGCATTCAGCGTGGCTACGAGCGGGAATGTTTACGCATTGACGCAGCAGGTAAGTTAGCACTCACTGTGCATCCAGCTGGCTTGGGCTCTAAGCTCACGCATCCCTGGATCACCACCGATTACTCGGAGGCACTGCTCGAATTCATCACCCCGCCTTCGACCGAGCCTGAATTTCCACTGGATTTTTTGCGCCAGATTCACCGTTTCAGTGCCACACAGCTGGATGGCGGGATGATGTGGGCTGGTTCCATGCCCTGCTTGCTGGGGCGCGATGCAGACATTCCACTGGCCAATTACGGCACGTCCAACTCTGCCAAAATGAAGTACGTGTACCGTGAAGGACTCGGTCTGCGCTATGGTCGGCACATGCAAACCATTGCCGGCGCGCATTACAACTGGTCGCTGCCACAAGAAGTTTGGGAGGTTTTGCACAGCTGCTGCAATTCAAGCTTGAGCCTGCAAGACTTCATCTCTGAGCGCTACTTTGGCCTGATTCGCAACTTTTTGCGCTACGGCTGGTTGATTCCTTATTTGTTTGGTGCCTCACCGGCGATTTGCGAGTCGTTTTTGCAGGGTCGCAAGTCAGACCTGCAGCAACTC
>CBDUEA010000473.1:0-1904 GCA_965365965.1 uncultured Polaromonas sp.
ACGTAGATATCAAAATCGCGCACGGCAGGTGTTGCTTTCCCCAAAGCGGCAAAGGCCAAGCCACGGTCGCGGTACTCAGCCCAATCATTGGGCTCCAGCACAATCAGCCTGTCTTGCACTGAAATCATACGTTGCCAGTCTTCTTGGGTTCTGTAAATCTCTTTGAGGTTGCTCAACATACGGGCGATGATGTCGCGCGACGAAGCCGATTGCAAGTACAAGCCCAGTGGAATGTCCATCTCAGGCAACTCCATATCATCTTTTCCTTTGTGCGCTGCATTTTTACCCTCTTCGCCCTGCAGGCCATTGCGATTTTCACGCATTTGTTTGCGCTGTTGCCGCTGATAAGGTACCAAGCGTTCGTTGAGATCTTCACGACTGAGCGATTGACCCGTGAATGGATCAATCACCACCTGCCCTTTGGGTAAATTCACTTTGACCATGAAATGCCCTGGGAAAGCCACACCCCGCGCTTCCAAGTCCAAGCCCTGCGCCAACTCTAGCCACAAAACAGCCAAAGAGATGGGAATACCTCGTCGCGTCTGCAGTACAACATTCAAGAAGCTGTTGTCTGGGTCGTAGTAATTGTTGATGTTGCCACCAAAGCCCATATCACGGAAAAAAAACTGGTTCAAAGCGCGCAGCTTGGGTAGAGGCCCACCATCCACGGGAATGCGGCGTTTGAGCCTTGCCAAGAGCTGATCCACATCGCCCAGCACTTCTTGCACATCCAGTTCGGGCGTTTCGTCTTGCGCAATCGAAACAGCCGCTTCAAGAAGCGGAAAATGATCATCGCTGTTCACCAACAGACTGAAATAAGCCAGCGGTGTGGGAACTTCTAAACCAAGTTGCATAGACAAACTACCTGACGAATAGGGAAGAAGAGTCTCTATTATTGACTAATTTTCGATCAGTCTGATGGTCAAACTCCTAGCCGCTTTTAATGACGATTCAGCAACTGTTTTAATTTCAAACCACTCGCCAATATCGCTGCGAAATAAATAGCTGCAGCGACAATAACGACGCCGGCTAGCAGCAAAATTCTCTTTAAAACATCGGATCTGAGCGCCACCCAGTCGAGATAATGGGTTGCCCACCACAAAAACATGGCCAGCAATGCACTAGCTAGCAAGACTTGAAAGGCAAACTTTCCCCAGCCCGGCAAAGGCACGTAACTGCCTCGGCGCATCAAACCTATCAGCAGCCATAGAGCATTGATGAGCGCACCCACACCAATCGCCAATGCCAGCCCCGCATGGGCATACAGCGGCACAAAAATCAAATTCAATAACTGCGTGATGATGAGCACGGCGACGGCAATTTTGACAGGCGTTTTAATGTCTTGGCTGGCGTAAAACCCAGGTGCCAAAATTTTTATAGCAACCAAACCAATCAAACCAACGCCATACCCCATCAAAGGCGTGGTTACTTGAGCGACATCGTTGCTTGAGAACACACCGTAGTGGAACAAGGTTGAGACCAATGGCTTGGCGAACACCAGCAATGCCACCGTAGACGGTACCGCTAACAAGATGACCAAGCGCAGCCCCCAATCGATCATGGCTGAGTAGGTAGCGTTGTCATTGCTGGCTTTGGCAGCCACCAAACGCGGTGTTAAAACCACACCCAGGGCAACGCCTAAAAGTGCGGTCGGGAATTCCATCAAGCGCTCGGCATAGCTCATCCAGCTGACACTGCCGGGCTGCAAATGCGAGGCGATTTGCAAATTGATAATCGCTGAAATTTGCGCCACACCCACGCCTAAGAGAGCTGGCAACATCAATTTAGCAATGTTTTTAACCCCTGCATCAGCCCAAGCCTGCTTGATGGCAGACCAGCTAAAACGAACATGCGGGAACATGCCAATCTTGCGTAAGGCCATAAGTTGAATGGTTAATTGCATT
>CBDUEA010000474.1:0-1898 GCA_965365965.1 uncultured Polaromonas sp.
GTTACCTCAACATGCCAGCCATTATTTCGGCCGCAGAAGTCACCGATGCTGAAGCCATTCATCCGGGTTATGGTTTTTTGAGCGAAAACGCCAACTTTGCCGAGCGCGTCGAGAAAAGCGGCTTCCAGTTCATTGGCCCCACTGCGGAATCTATCCGCATCATGGGCGATAAAGTGTCGGCCAAACAAGCCATGATCAAAGCAGGTGTACCTTGTGTACCTGGCTCTGAAGGCGAGTTACCCGATGACCCAGCGATGGTTCGCCGTATGGCCAAATTGGTCGGTTACCCCGTCATCATCAAAGCCGCTGGCGGTGGCGGTGGACGCGGTATGCGTGTGGTTCACACTGAGGCAGCGCTGATCAATGCGGTGCAAATGACCAAGGCCGAAGCCGGGGCTGCGTTTGGCAATCCTGCGGTGTACATGGAAAAATTCTTGCAGAACCCGCGCCATGTTGAAATCCAAATTTTGGCTGACAAACACAGAAATGCCGTCTATTTGGGTGACCGTGACTGCTCAATGCAACGCCGTCACCAAAAAATTATTGAAGAAGCGCCTGCACCAGGCATTCCACGCAAGTTGATTGATCGTATTGGCGAACGCTGTGTTGCAGCATGCAAAAAAATTGGCTACCGTGGTGCAGGCACGTTTGAATTTTTATACGAAAACGGTGAGTTTTTCTTCATTGAGATGAATACCCGCGTACAGGTGGAGCACACCATCACGGAGATGGTGACGGGTATCGATATCGTAAAAACACAAATCATGATTGCAGCTGGCGAAAAATTGCCTTTTACGCAGCGTCAAATTGAAGTGCGTGGACACGCTATAGAGTGCCGCATCAATGCAGAAGACCCGTATAAATTCACGCCATCCCCGGGCCGTATCACCATGTGGCATGCACCGGGTGGGCCTGGTGTGCGGGTGGACACCCACATTTACACCAACTATTTCGTGCCGCCTAACTATGACTCGATGATTGGCAAACTCATTACCCATGGCGACACGCGTGAGCAAGCCATGGCACGCATGCGTACCGCCTTGGCAGAAACGTTGATCGAGGGCATCAATACCAACATCGCCTTGCACCGTGATTTGATGGTGGATGCGAAGTTTATGGAAGGTGGCACCAATATCCATTACCTCGAAGAGTGGTTGCTTCAGCACAAGCGTTGAACACAAATTCTGCAGCTCAGTCACCTATGTTTGAACTCAAAATCATGTGCCCCGAGGCACATATCGACGAACTGAGCGAGGCCTTAGACGCTTTGGATGCGCTCAGCGTGTCAGTTGAAGACGCAGATGCGCAAACCGATGCCGAGCAAGCCTTGTTTGGCGAACCTGGGATGCCTCCGCCCAAAGAAGGTTGGCAACGCAGCCGTGTGATTGCGTTGTTCAACACCGAAGCAGAGGCACGTGAAGCGGCTCAGTTACTCTCTGCGCAAGACTTTTTTGCAGATTGCACCATTTTGGGTATAGTGGTTTTGGCCGACCAAGACTGGGTGCGCTTAACCCAATCTCAGTTCGCACCTGTCGACATCACACCAACATTTTGGATTGTGCCGACTTGGCACGAGCCGCCTGCTGCGGCCACAAAAGTTATTCGACTCGACCCCGGCTTGGCTTTTGGCACAGGGACGCACCCAACGACACGCATGTGCTTACGCTGGATTGCCAAACAGACCGACGCAGCAAACCAATTCAAACGCGTGCTGGACTATGGTTGCGGGTCGGGGATTTTAGCGATTGGTGCTGCCAAGTTTGGCGCTGTCGATATCGATGCCGTAGACATTGACCCAGCGGCTGTTGAATCTACCGTGTTGAATGCAGAAGCCAACCATATCAGCCTGAATGCGGGTCTTCCAGACAAAGTAAGTGGTCGCTATCAAACCGTTTTAG
>CBDUEA010000475.1:0-1895 GCA_965365965.1 uncultured Polaromonas sp.
GTTAGAGGCTTTGGCACCCTATCGCGTCCCGTTTACGCGCCCAGCAACCGACCCACAACCTTTGCCCTACCTTGATTCAGCAAACAACAGCGCATCTGGCGCGTTTGACATGACCTTAGAGGTTTGGTTGCAAACAAGTACCATGCGCTCGGTGGGTGAGGCTGCCGTACGCTTGAGCCAAACCAATTCGCAGCACGCTGCCTACTGGACCTTGGCGCAGTTGGTCGCCCACCACACGGTCAATGGCTGCAATCTGCAAGCGGGTGATTTGCTGGGCAGTGGCACCTTGTCTGGGCCTACACCACAAGAAGCTGGTTCACTCTTAGAGCTGAGTTTGGGCGGCAAGCAGACCATCAAGCTTCCGAATGGTGAGGAACGCACCTTCATGCTTGATGGTGATACCGTCACCCTGCGTGGATACTGCAGTCGTGCGGGTTTGGCGCGTATTGGGTTGGGTGAGGTGAGTGGTACGTTTGTCGCCAGTTAAAAGAGATTCTGCATGTGGTGCGGGCAGTTTTAATTTTATGGAATAGCTAAGTTCTTTGAATGTATGGCGTGTTTCTATAATCAAACGAATACATCAAAGGAAACTTCATGAAAATCCTCATGCTTCACGGTATCAACCACAATATGTTTGGTAAGCGTGATCCGAAGCAATATGGCACGGTTACCTTGGATGAAATCAATGCCAGCTTGGGTGTGCTCGCCAAAGAGTTGGGCGCTGAAATGGCCTATTTTCAAAGCAACAGTGAAGGCGAGATGTGTGAGCGCATTCATCAAGCCTATGCGGATGGCGTAGACGCTGTGCTCATCAACGCTGGTGCTTGGACACACTACAGCTATGGCATACGTGATGCATTGGCTATTTTGACGTGCCCGATTGTGGAACTTCACATGTCCAACATCCACGCACGCGAAGCCTTCCGGCATGTGTCGGTGTTTGCAGACATCGTGCGCGGTCAGATTTGCGGTTTTGGGGTTGACAGTTACTTGCTCGCTTTGCGTGCGGCAGTGTCTGCCGTGTCTACAGCAAAGGCTTAGTCTTTGGTCGCTTTGCGTTGCACAGCTTCTACATAAGCCAAGCCGTCAGGCGGACGGCCAGCACTTTGGCTTTCCCAAATCATCTGACCCAAGCAATCCATGGCGACGTGATGGGCGTCGTGCAAAGAGTCTAAGCGTGCGGTCAGCAGCTCAACAGCTTGCCGAATGCCACGTGGTTGGTCAATCGAGCATTGTTCGCTGATAGTCAAGTGCATTGACAGATGTAAAAATGGGTTGGTCCCACTGTTACTGCCATCGTCAGGCTGCTCTAATTTGAGCAAAGCGGCATCAATATCTGCAAAATCTGCATGGTATTCTGGATGCTCATCCATCCACTGACTTGCTATAATTTCAATAGCTTCTAAGTGAATATTTTCGCCGGCTTGGGCATGTGATTTGGCATAAGCAGAGCAAAAAAATCGTCGAACGTCGGCTTGAGAGGGTTGAAACAGCATGGCTCCTATTTTAAGGGACAGCTAAACTAGCCACCTTAGTCATCGAATATTCACTACTTTGAGCATGACCTTTCCTCTCATCACAGACCCTTTTTTCTACGCTGTTGCCATTCCAGCCGTGCTGTTGCTCGGCATCAGCAAGAGTGGTTTTGGGGCTGGTTTTGGCTCCTTAGCCGTCCCGATGATGGCAATGGCCGTCACCGTACCCCAAGCCGCAGCGATTTTGATGCCCGTTTTACTGGTGATGGACTTGCTCGGAATGGCCGCTTTCCGAAAAGATTTCGATAAAAAGCTGCTGGTTTTTTTGATTCCGTTTGGACTTCTTGGCACGTTGATAGGTACCTTGTTGTTCAAAGTGCTGGATTCGCACACGGTGGCTGGTTTGGTTGGGGTATTTAC
>CBDUEA010000476.1:0-1888 GCA_965365965.1 uncultured Polaromonas sp.
CACCAAACCCAGCTCCAAACCAACAATGGTCGCTTGCGAGCGCTTAACGCCGTAGGTCAAACCATGGCTCATGGACAAGACGGCGCCTGAGCCGGGCGATACGGCAATCAAGATTGAGGCAAAAACAAATGCAGTCCAAGTATGAAGTTCCATCTTGGGATGATACCGCCCCGCGTGGCACTTCGTCAGTCAGGTTGTTTAGGCTTCCAGCGTTTCAAGAGCAGCGCATTGCTCATGACGCTGACAGAGCTCATCGCCATGGCGGCACCGGCAACGACAGGGTTCAAAAAGCCCAAGGCCGCTAAAGGAATGCCTGCAACATTGTAGGCAAAGGCCCAAAACAGATTTTGCCGAATTTTGGCAACCGTTCGGTCAGAAATCTCAAGTGCGGCTGCCACCAGGGCGGGGTCACCCCGCATCAAAGTGATGCCTGCCGCGTGCATCGCCACATCGGTGCCATTGCCCATGGCCATGCCAACGTCTGCTGCGGCCAGCGCGGGCGCATCATTCACGCCATCGCCCACCATCGCAACCGTATGACCGCCAACTTTGAGTGCCGTGACGCGTGCCGCTTTGTCACCGGGCAACACCTCTGCCATCACTTCACCCGCTTCAGGCCGCAGACCCAGCCGCCGGGCCATGGCTTCAGCGGCGCCTTGGTTGTCGCCTGAAATCATCACCGTTTTGATGCCTCGGGCACGCAGGGCGGCCAAGGCTTCTTTGGCACCCGGTTTGGGTTCATCGCCAAAAGCCATCAAGGCGCGCAAAGTCAAGCCTTGCGTGGTGCGCTGCGCCATGGCGGAGACGGTGGCGCCTTGTTGTTGCAGAGTATCGGCTTGCGCTGCCAGGTCACCCAGATCGACCTTCAGCTCTTGCATCCAACGCAAGCTGCCAATCAAATAGCTGTCCGTGCCGACTTCACCCTCACTGCCGCGACCGGGCACGGCGCGCACGTTGTCGGGCGCCTCAATCGTTAATCCGCCTTCCTTGGCAGCAGCCACCACGGCACGGCCCAAGGGATGTTCGCTGCCGCTTTGCAAACTCGCAGCCGCCGCCAGCAGTTTGGCATTATTTTCAGGATGCTGGGCTTCATCTGCCTGCACAAAGGCGGTCAAGCGCGGTTGCCCGATGGTCAGCGTGCCAGTTTTGTCAAAAGCAATGACATCAACTTTGTGCGCCAACTCCAGCGCCTGCGCGTCTTTGATCAATATGCCAAATTTCGCCGCCACACCGGTGCCAGCCATGATGGCTGCTGGCGTCGCCAGCCCCAGCGCGCAGGGGCAGGCGATCACCAGCACCGCCACCGCATGGATCACCGCGACTTCAAACGGATGACCTGTGAGCCACCAAGCCAGCAAGGTGATGAGGGCTAGCACCACCACCACGGGTACAAAAATGGCTGAGACTTGATCGACCAAGCGCTGGATGGGCGCTTTGGCTGCTTGCGCATCTTCCACCAAGCGGATGATTTTGGACAGCACAGTTTCACTGCCCACTGCACTAACCTGCATGACCACGCGGCCCTCGCCATTGATAGAACCGCCCGTGAGTTTGGCCTGCGCTTCTTTGACCACAGGCAAGGGCTCTCCCGTCAACATCGATTCGTCGACTTGGGTTTGACCTTCTAAGAGCAAGCCATCGACCGGGAAACGCTCACCAGGACGCACCACCAACTTGTCACCGACCAAGACTTCTGCCACGGGTACATCAACTTCACCGTCTGCGCCCATCAAATGCACCACGTCGGGTCGCAAGGCATGCAGGGCGCGAATAGCGGCGGTGGGTTGGCGGTTGGCGCGCGCTTCTAGCCCTTTGCCCAGCAAAACCAAGGGGGCGACGACAGCGGAACTTTCAAAATACAGATGCACCATGGCGCCTGATTCTGCGG
>CBDUEA010000477.1:0-1869 GCA_965365965.1 uncultured Polaromonas sp.
ACCGGATTGAAGCCATCAACTTCAGCTTGGCACACGATGACGGCCAGATGAACCGTGATTTAGAGCAATCTGACATCATTTTGGTGGGCGTCAGCCGCAGCGGCAAAACACCGACCTCGCTGTATTTGGCGATGCAATATGGCCTCAAAGCCTCCAACTACCCGCTGATTCCCGAAGATTTTGAGCGCCGCCAGTTGCCGCCGGCCTTGATACCGCATCAGAAAAAGATTTTTGGTTTGACCATCCAAGCTGAACGTCTGAGCGAAATCCGCAACGAGCGCCGTCCTAACTCCAAATACGCCAGCCTAGAAAACTGCCGCATGGAAGTGCACGAAGCCGAAGCCATGATGCGCCGCAGCGGAATCCGCTGGCTAAGCACAACAACCAAGTCGATTGAAGAAATTTCAACCACCATTTTGCAAGAAATCCGCCCAGAGCGGCTGGTGTATTGATTTGAGACGTTTTGGTGTGAATTGAGTCATATATAGTCAATAAATGCCGAATTTAGCCCATTTTCGACTTTAGCCGGCGTATTTATTCAATAGTTTGCTATTATTTATATAGCATACTATTGATCTAAAATTACAAACTCAGCGCTGCGATGCCTGCTTTGGCGACTTGCGCATCTTCAGTTGACTTGACGCCGCTGACGCCAACAGCGCCTAGGCATTGGCCGTCTTTGAGGATGGGAACGCCACCTTCAAGCATGCCTTTCAGTGTTGGAGCGCTCAAAAACGAGGTTCTGCCACCGTTGATGATGTCTTCGTAAACCTTGCTTTCTTTGCGTGACAAAGCTGCTGTATGTGCTTTGGCGGGTGCGATGTGGGAGGACATGGCTGGTGCGCCATCTAGACGTTGGAAATTTAGCAAATGACCGCCATCATCCACAATGGCGATGCTGACTGCCCAGTTGTTTTTAAGCGCTTCTGCTTCAGCAGCAGCAGCAATGAGTTTGACGTCGGCGTTTTCAAGGGTATGTTTTGTTTTCATAAGCTTATATTTTACGGTTATTTTTTGCTGCTCTTGCATTTTTGCAATATCGCCTAAAATGCAGCGTATCTGCATCTTGGGTGCATTCATAGGAGCTAAACATGACTGAACAAATTCTCAACGGCACCGGTTTTGGCACGGCCATTAGCCAAGAAGCGCGTAACAAGGTATTGCGTAACACGTATTGGCTGCTAACGCTTAGCTTGATCCCTACCGTCATCGGCACTTGGGTAGGCGTGAGCACAGGTATTACCCACGCCATTATGGGCGGCTGGATGGGCATGATTGTTTTCTTGGGTGGCGCATTTGCCTTCATGTACGCCATTCAGAAGACTAAAAATTCGGCTGCTGGCGTGCCAGTTTTGTTGGCTTTCACCTTCTTCATGGGCTTGATGCTGTCAGGTTTGATTGAGCGGACATTGGGCTTTAAAAACGGACCTTCTCTCATCATGACGGCGTTTGGCGGCACGGCTGGTGTGTTTTTTGTGATGGCCAGCCTTGCCACGGTTATCAAGCGTGACCTCTCAGGCATGGGAAAATTTCTATTTGTCGGCGTCATAGTGCTGCTGATCGGCTCTGTGATTGGCGCTTTGGTAGGCTCTTCAGCCGCGATGATTGCCGTGTCTGTGGCTGCGATCGGTATTTTCAGCGCTTACATGTTGTATGACCTGAAGCAAATCATCGACGGTGGCGAAACCAACTACATCAGCGCCACGCTGTCTTTGTATTTGGACATCTTCAACGTCTTCCAAAGCCTGCTCGCACTGTTGGGTATCTTTGGTGGCGAGCGTGACTAAACTGTGATTTATTAGACATTTAGCCCAAAAAAGGAGCCTGTGGGCTCCTTTTTTATTTGAATTTCTAGTTCAGTGGCCGCAA
>CBDUEA010000478.1:0-1863 GCA_965365965.1 uncultured Polaromonas sp.
GCTTTGAAGACCCCACTCAAGCTTTGGTAACTACCCACCATCAGCACCACTTGCCGCCCCGCTGCGTTTGGACCGACGACAAGCAGGCCATCTTCTTCAAAAATAGCGGATTGGTCCGGTGCTTTGTCAGCAGCAAAACGTAAGATGCGAGCGCGGTAGGCTTTCATAGTTCTACTTTTTTATTAGTTTGATTAATGAAATGATTCAAACGTCTCATTCAGCTTATCAATATGCCGGCGTTTCGCGGAAGCGTCCAAAAAGCTGGCCTCAAAGCTGTTGTGGGCCAATTGGTAGGCGTGTTGCGCCGTCATACCTGTGGCGGCAAAGGTTTGCAGGAAGTTGGCGTTCATGTAGCCGCCAAAGTAGCTGGGGTCGTCAGAATTAACCATGGCGACCAAGCCAGCGTCTAAGAGTTGCGGCAGGTTGTGTTCCGCCAAGTCCTTGAAAACACAGAGTTTTAAGTTGGATAGCGGGCAAACAGTGAGTGGGATGCGGTCTTTTTTGAGCCGCGCCATCAGCAAAGCGTCTTTGCTGGACTGCACGCCGTGGTCTATGCGCTCGACCTTGAGCAAGTCCAGCGCCGTCCACACATAAGCCGGTGGCCCTTCTTCACCCGCATGGGCGACCAAGTGAAAACCTGACTCGCGGCATTTTGCAAAGACTTTGGCAAACTTTTCAGGCGGGTTGCCCACTTCGCCAGAATCTAGACCTATACCGATGTATTTGTCGCGGTATGGCAGCGCAGCTTCTAAGGTTTCAAAAGCGTCTTCTTCACTCAAATGGCGCAAGAAACACAAAATCAAGGTCGCGCTGATGCCGTGCTTGGTCATGCCGTCCGCACAGGCACGGTGCAGGCCGTTGATGACGATGTCCATGCTCACACCACGAGCGGTGTGGGTTTGGGGGTCGAAGAATATCTCACAATGCGCTACGTTATCTATAGCTGCTTGATCAATGTATGCGCTGGCTAGGTCGTAAAAATCTTGTTCTGTGAGCAACACACTGGCACCCGCGTAGTAAATATCTAAAAAGCTTTGCAAATTGGTAAACGCATAGGCACGGCGTAACTCATCGACGCTGGCATAAGGCAAAGTCAAGCCGTTGCGCTTGGCGAGGCTGAAAATCATTTCAGGCTCCAGCGAACCTTCAATGTGGATGTGCAACTCTGCCTTGGGCATGCGACGCAGCAGCTCGGGTAGACGGTCTTGAGGAATAGGTTTAACTGTGAACATACATTACTTTTTAAACAAAAAAGGCTGCCCGAAGGCAGCCTTCAGAGACAGATAGCTGAACTTACTTCTTGCCGCCTGGGACTTTGCCCTCTACGCCTTTAACGTAGGTGCTTAAACCGCCCAAGAATTTGTCGTCAGCAACCACATCTTTGGCCAACATTTCTTTGCCATCATTGCTCATGATCGGGCCTTTCCAGATGGAGAAGCTACCGTCTTTCAAGCCCGCTTTGACTTCGTCGAGTTTCTTCTTGGCATCTTCTGGCACGTCAGCGGCGACAGAAACCAAGTCAATCGCGCCTTCTTTCACACCCCACCAAGAAGCGCCGCCACCCTTCCAAGAGCCGTCTAAAGCCGCCTTGGTGGTTTTGATGTAGTACGGTGTCCAATTGATCACAGCTGATCCCAAGTGTGCTTTCGGTCCGTAAGCGGTCATGTCAGAATCCCAACCAAAACCGCGTTTGCCCATCTTTTCAGCGGTTTGCAGCACGGCTGAGGAGTCGGTGTTTTGCATCAAAATGTCAGCGCCACCGTTGATCAAAGCGGTGGCAGCTTCTGTTTCTTTGCCCGGGTTAAACCACTCGTTCACCCAAACGACGCGGGTTTTGATTTTCGGGTTAACTGACTGCGCACC
>CBDUEA010000479.1:0-1858 GCA_965365965.1 uncultured Polaromonas sp.
CCATTGTCGCCCCCGTGGTTAGCTACGTGCCAGAAGGTAGCATCACCCCGCCGACTGAGCACATGAAATGGCCGGGTACGGTGTCGATTTCAGAAGATACGTTCAAAAGTATGCTGTTGTCTGCCGCGCGGAGTTTCAGGCAACATGGATTTACGGACATTGTGCTGATTGGCGACCACGGCGGCTACCAATCGGCTTTGGCGGCGGTGGAGGCGACTTTCAACAAAGACAACAAATCAACTGCCAAAGTGCATTACATTGCCGACTACTACCGTGCCACAGCATCTCCGCAATCCAGCTATATCGCCGCTTTGCGCGCCAAAGGGTTGAGTGATTCTGAAATTGGCACCCACGCTGGCTCGGCGGACACATCCTTGCAGCTCGCCATCGACCCCAGCACCGTCAAACCCGAGAAATTTGCCGAATCTGCGAAGTTGGGCAGAGCTGCGGGCACGCTGGGCGACCCTAAGGCCTCTAGTGTTGCGTTAGGTCAAATTGGCTTGGATGCTACGGTTAAAATGAGTGTTTTAGCAATACAAAAAGCGATTTTGAAATGACAAAGCGTTCGACCTTGGTAGTGAAGTTGGTGGCACAGAAGTTGGTGGTAATTACGGGAGGTGCTTTGGCTTGTGGTGCACTGGTAGGCGCATGGGCTGTGGCGCAAACTTCGCCAATATCTAAAACACCACAAACGCCACAAACGACTCTAAAGTCCGAAACATCATTGAGTAGTCAAAACGTTGTTGAAAAAACTAAAATAGAAGAAAAAAAGACTGTAGCTGGCGTAAATAATGCCTATACAGCTATAAATACAATAGCGGGTATGCCTTCTGTTGTTGATCCAAAAAACCTCTACAGTGAAGTCGTCGCTGGCAAAATGAGCCCAGCCATGAACGGTGTTTTAGAGCGCGTGTATGTGCCTAACCGCGCTGCAAATACAGTATCGGTCATTGACCCAGCGACCTTGAAAGTCGTTGACACCTTCAAAGTAGGCATCAACCCACAGCACGTTGTGCCTTCATGGGATTTGAGCACGCTGTGGGTAGCGAACAATGCAGAAGGGCGCACCGACGGCAGCTTGACGCCGATTGACCCCAAAACCGGTAAACCAGGTAAATCAATTCCCGTGGATGACCCGTACAATTTGTACTGGTCGCCAGACGGTAAATACGCCATCGTGGTTGCAGAAGCGTACAAACGCCTTGATTTCCGCGATCCTAAGACCATGGCGATGCAGTTTTCAATCCCTACGCCGACCTGCGCGGGCATCAACCACGCAGACTTCTCCATCGATGGCAAATTTGTGGTGTTTACCTGCGAATTTAACGGTGCTGTGACCAAGATCGATTTGATGAACCGCAAAGTGTTGACGACGCTGAAACTCAACGCTTACTTTGACCGACCCGATGCCTTGGCAGCAATCGCTTCCACCAGTAAAGCGGGCTCGAAATCAGGCTCTCAGTCTCGCTATATTCCTGACCCAGCCGACCCAACATCGCAAATCTGCACGACACCCGGCATGCCGCAAGATGTGCGCAGCTCGCCGGATGGCTCGACCTTTTTCATCGCTGACATGATGGTTGATGGCGTTCATGTGGTGGATGGTGAGTCCTTCAAGCAAATCGGTTTTATCCCGACGGGCCCAGGCGCACATGGCATTTACCCCAGCCGCGATGGTAAAAGCTTTTATGTTGCCAACCGGGGCAGCAATAAAATCAGAGGCACACCTGGCGGTCCAGGCAGCGTCTCTGTGGTTGATTTTGCGACCCGCAAAGTCACCAAAACTTGGAAAATCCCTGGCGGCGGCAGTCCAGACATGGGCAATGTCAGCGCCAATGGCAAACATCTGTGGCTAAGT
>CBDUEA010000480.1:0-1854 GCA_965365965.1 uncultured Polaromonas sp.
GTATAAACCCGCCAGGTCAGCTTGCGATGAGACTTGACGCAGTGCCAGCGCGGTGATATCAGCCAGCAAATCAGCACCCGTGGGTGCACCGATTTGGTCATCAATCACCGTCAAACTGTCACGCTCTTTGGCGAGCCGCAGCATGGTTTTGGCAAAGTTGCCGCCGCGTGCTGCATAGACCCAACTGGTGCGAAAAATCAAATGCTTGCTGCAATGCTGCGCAACCAACTGCTCGCCTTCCCATTTGGTTTGGCCATACACACTCAATGGGGCAGGGGTGTCGGACTCTGTCCAAGCGTGCGTGCCAGAGCCATCAAACACATAGTCGGTAGAGTAATGCACCATCCAAGCGCCTAAACGCTGGGCTTCTTGGGCGATGGCGCTAGGGGCTAAAGCGTTGATGGTTCTGGCCAACTCTGGCTCAGACTCGGCTTTGTCCACGGCCGTGTGCGCTGCCGCATTGACGATGATGGTGGGTTGAACGCGACGTACAGTGTCAGCTAAACCGGTTAAATTGGTGAAATCACCACAAAAATCGGTACTGTCAAAGTCCACCGCTACCAACTCGCCCAAAGGGGCTAAGCTTCGCTGTAACTCCCAGCCGACTTGCCCACCTTTTCCAAACAGGAGGATTTTTGCAGGTTTGGTCATGCTGACGTCGCTGCAGTTTCAGGTATCGAACCAGCATATTGCTTGCTGACCCACTCACGGTAGCTGCCGTTTTGCACATTTGCCACCCAATCAGCGTGGGTCAAATACCATTCAACTGTTTTGCGAATGCCGGTATCAAAAGTTTCGGCAGGCTTCCAGCCCAATTCACGCTCGATTTTGCTAGCGTCAATCGCGTAGCGGCGGTCATGGCCAGCACGGTCGGTGACGTAAGTGATTTGTTCTGCATAACTTTTGCCATCCGCACGGGGCTGCAAGTCATTGAGCAAGGCGAAGACGGTGTGAACGATCTCTAAATTTGGTTTTTCGTTCCAACCACCCACGTTGTAAGTCTCGCCCAGCTTGCCCGCTTCAAGCACGCGTCGAATGGCGCTGCAATGGTCTTTGACATACAACCAATCGCGAATTTGCTGCCCATCGCCGTAAATAGGCAGGTTTTTACCCGCCAACGCATTCACAATCATCAACGGAATGAGTTTTTCAGGGAAATGGTACGGGCCGTAGTTGTTGCTGCAATTGGTCGTCAGTACCGGCAAGCCATAGGTGTGGTGGTAGGCGCGAACCAAGTGGTCGCTGGCGGCTTTGCTGGCAGAATACGGGCTGTTGGGCTCGTATTGGTGCTGTTCCGTGAAAGCTGGGTCGGTTGATGCCAATGAGCCATAGACTTCGTCGGTCGAGACATGCAGCAGGCGAAAGTTTGATTTAACGTCCCCCGCTAAATTCGACCAATACGCACGAATCGCTTCCAGCAGGTGAAACGTACCCACAATATTGGTTTGAATGAAGTCTTCAGGGCCGTGAATGGAGCGGTCAACGTGCGATTCCGCTGCAAAGTTGAGAACGGCGCGCGGTTGATATTTGGCTAACAACGCGGCTACCAGCTTGCTGTCGCCAATATCACCTTGCACAAAAATGTGACGTGGGTCGTTCGCCAAAGAAGCTAAATTCTCTAAATTACCTGCATAAGTGAGCTTGTCCAGCGTCACTACTGGTTCGTCATGCGCTGCCAACCAATCTAAAACAAAGTTTGCCCAAATAAACCCTGCACCGCCAGTGACCAAAATCATGTTGAGTATCCTGAATATGTTGTATCAAGTGCTTAGTTGTTTGCCATGGTATGGGCGCTTAACTAGGCTTGCCTCGCATTATCGCTGCTTTGTGGGGTTATGTTTTATAGAAAAAAGG
>CBDUEA010000481.1:0-1851 GCA_965365965.1 uncultured Polaromonas sp.
GGTAGGAGCTGATGGCGATACCCTGAGCATCTTCTTGTAAGGCCGCCGTCACAACTTCTTCGACACTGCGGTTATGACCCAAGTGGATCACTTCTGCACCCATACCCATGATGATGCGACGCATGATGTTGATGGCGGCGTCGTGCCCATCAAACAGGCTCGCTGCTGTTACAAAGCGAACTTTGTGTTTAGGGTGGTAATTAGCAAGGGCTTTGTAGTCGCTGGACAGGTCGGTCATGAGGTGTCTCCGAAATAAATACTTTTAATACTGGCAGGAAGATTCAACGCAAAAGAAGCATCGCATCAGGCGCTCATAAGCTTACTTGACGTTTACGTAAACGTAAAGCAATATTTCACTTGGTTTACAAATTAAAAAGGACGCCCTAGCGTCCCTTTACTTGCCTATGCTTCCATTTGAAAGCAGCGGGACTCGGTTATAAAAAACTAGCCACCCAAATAGGCGGCTTGCACGGCTGGGTCGTGCTTGAGCTTTTCTGCTGGACCATGGACAGATACGCGCCCGTTTTCAAGCACATACCCATAATCGGCCACATTCAGGGCTGCTGCTGCAAACTGCTCAACCAACAACATCGTAACCCCTTGGCTTTTTAACCGCAAGATGATGCTGAACACTTCTTCCACCAAAATAGGCGCCAAACCCATAGAGGGCTCGTCTAATAAAACCACTTCAGGATTAAGCATCACGGCGCGTGCCATGGCTAGCATTTGTTGCTCTCCGCCTGAAAGCGTTCCTGCCAGTTGGTGAGTCCGTTCTTTGAGACGCGGGAACATCTCTAAAGCTTTTTGCAAGTCAGACTCCACATCACCTTTAGGACGTACGTTGGTGTAACGCACAAAAGCGCCTAAGCGGATATTGTCCAACACACTCAGTGTGGGGAAGACACGCCGCCCTTCAGGTGAATGGGCCAAACCCAGTTTGGCTATTTGGTGGGACTCCATGCCAGTAATGTCGCGCCCTGAGAGCGTAATTTTGCCTGCGGCAGGTTTGATCATGCCAGAGATGGCGCGCATCGTGGTCGTTTTACCGGCGCCATTGGAGCCAATCAAAGTCACAACTTTACCTTTGGGCACTTGGATGGAGACGCCGTGTAGCACCTCAACCTTGCCATACCCTGCTTCTAAATTTTCAATGGTGAGCATAGTGGATCGTTTCTTGAATCAATACATCAGGGATTAATGCGTTTCGACGCTGCTACCGAGATAGGCCTCGATAACTTTGGGGTCTTTTTGCACATCGGCTGGTTTGCCTTCTGCAATTTTTTGTCCAAAATCAAGCACAGACACGGTATCAGAAATACCCATCACCACATCCATATGGTGTTCAATCAAAATCACGGTGATGCCATGGTCGCGGATTTTCTGGATCATGCTCATTAACTCCGGCAAGTCTGCAGGCGGCAAGCCGGCTGCGGGCTCGTCGAGCAGCAGCAAGCTCGGGTTCAATCCCAAGGCACGTGCAATTTCCAGCAAACGCTGTTTGCCGTAAGGCAAGTTGCGTGCTTGTTCTTCGCTCAAATCACTTAAACCTACAAATTCCAACAAATTAGCCGCTTGATCGCGTGCGGCCTGTTCTTCTCGTTTGTAACGGGGAGTATGCAGCATCACGTCCAAAATATTACTTTTATAAGTGTGATGCAAACCGACCAAGACGTTGTCTGTTGCAGACATTTCACCAAACAACTGCACATTCTGGAAAGTGCGCGCAATGCCCGACAAAGCAATGCTGGAAGGTGTTTGACCCACCACAGTTTTACCGCTGAAAACAACTTGCCCCGCCGTTGGTTGATAAATGCCCGTTAAGACATTCATCATGGTACTTTTACCAGAACC
>CBDUEA010000482.1:0-1842 GCA_965365965.1 uncultured Polaromonas sp.
TCAGCGTGTGCGTCAGGCAGCGGCTGCGAATGGTGGGCAGCAGCTGGTGTGCCGCCTCGCTGGCGAGGACGAATTTGAGGTCGCCCGGCGGCTCTTCCAGCGTTTTGAGCAACGCGTTGGCCGTGATGTGGTTCATGCGCTCTGCGGGGTAGACCAGCATGGCTTTGCCGTGACCACGGCCCGCTGTGCGCTGGGCAAACTCAACGGCGTCGCGCATGGCGTCAACGCGGATTTCTTTGCTTGGCTTGCGCTTTTTGTCGTCAATATCACTTTGCGCCTTTTCTGACAGTGGCCAACCGAGTGCCAGCATCACGGTTTCTGGCATCAAAACGCACAAATCGGTGTGTGAGCGCACGTCAATGGCGTGGCAGCTGGTGCAATGGTTGCAAGCGCCGTTGGCTGTGGGTTGGTCGCACAGCCAAGCGCGAATCAAGTTCAACGCCAGCTCGTATTGCCCCAAACCCGACGGGCCTTGTAACAGCCAAGCGTGGCCGCGTTGCTGCAGCAAATGCGTGGTCTGCGCAGCAATCCACGGCGCAGATAGTTGCTTTTGAGCTACCGCTTCTGTAGCACTCATAGACTGTTTACTTTCAAAAATCCGCGCTCTTGCACCGCTTGCAGCACGTCCTGCCAGACCGCATCACGGGTTTGGTGGGCGTTGATTTTGGCAAAACGACTCGGCTGTGCCTCCATGCGCTGCTGGTAGCCGTTGGCGACTTGGCGAAAGAACTCGACCGGCTGCGCCTCAAACTTATCCGGCACGCGGGCGCTGGCCAAGCGCTCAGCGGCGACTTCAGGCGGCAAGTCGAACCAAATCGTTAAATCGGGCTGGCGAATCTCTACAAAGTCACCTTTCACGATTGAATCAACTTGATTGGCTTCTAGTCGGCTTATTTGTTGCGTCCATTGCTCTAAAGTTGATAGCGTATTAAGGTCAAAACCGCGTCCTCCGCCTTGGTAGGCAAAGGTCGCATCAGTAAAACGGTCACACAGCACCACGTCGCCACGCGCCAGGGCCGGCTCAATAACTTGGTTCAGGTGGTCACGGCGAGCGGCGAAGACGAGCAAAGACTCGGTCAACGCGTCCATGGCTTCGTTCAAGATCAACTGGCGCAGTTTTTCCGCAAGTGGTGTGCCTCCCGGTTCGCGGGTGTGGATGACGTGTGAGTCACCGTATTGCGCTTTAAACGCCGCCAGCAGCGCCTCAATATGCGTGGACTTGCCAGCGCCGTCGATGCCTTCAAAACTGATGAATACGCTTTGTGTCATGTCACTTGCCCCGAATGTATTTATTCACGGCCCGATTGTGCTCTTCCAGATTGGAGCTGAACTGGCTGCTGCCGGTCTCGTCCCCTTTGGCGACAAAGTACAAGGCCGTGCTGGACGCCGGCTGCACAGCTGCCAAAAGCGCCGCTTTGCCGGGCATGGCAATCGGCGTGGCGGGGAGACCCGCGCGCAAATAGGTTTTCCACGGGTGGTTGGTGGCTTTGGCGCGCAGCCAATTGCCGTCGTAGTTCTCCATGCCGTAAATCACGGTAGGGTCGGTTTGCAGCGGCATGCCAATTTTGAGGCGGTTGTTAAACACACTGCCCACCAAGGCGCGGTCGGCTTTGCTACCGGTTTCTTTTTCAACAATGCTGGCCAAGGTTAAAACATCCTCTGGTGATTTGAGAGGCGAGTCAGGCTGACGCAAGGCCCAAGCAGCTTCTAGGTTTTTGTCCATCGCTTGTAATGCGATTTTCAGCACGGCCAGATCGCTGCTGCCGCGTGCAAAAGTATAGGTGTCGGGGAAAAAGTGACCTTCAGGCTTCAGGCCGGGTCTGCCCAGTTTCTCCATGATGG
>CBDUEA010000483.1:0-1840 GCA_965365965.1 uncultured Polaromonas sp.
GTGTACGAGCGTGGGTGATGCACCATTCACGCAAATATTCGGGCACAAGGCCAACGCTTTTGCCACTCGCTTTGAAGTGTGCTTCAAGCTGCTGCGTTAGTTCTGTTTTACCGGTGCTTTCCGCACCCAACAGTGCAATCTTCAATGGTTTATTTGCTTTTTCCATACGTGCCAACCTTGCACACTCAGAGCGATAAACAGGGTGTACAAAATAACGGTGAGCCATAAGCCTTTGTAGAGATAAAGACCAACGCTTACCACGTTGACAAGTATCCAAACCAGCCAGTTTTCAATGTATTTGCGGCCCAGCAAAAATGTGCCTACGATGCTGAGTGCTGTCGGGAAGGCATCCCACCAGGGCACATCGGTATCGGTGTAATGCGCTAAAAAATAACCCACGGCACCAAACAGCACGATGCTGGCAACCATGCAGGAGAGCAACATGTTGCGGTCTAAACTTCGTACTTTGAGTGCTTTCCCTTCGGTGTGAACCACAGAAGCCGCACCGCGCAGCCATTGCAGCCAGCCCCACAAACCCATCACGGCAAAGAAGATTTGCAAACTGGCATCACCGTAGAGTTTGCTTTTCCAAAATAATGCAAAGTACAGCACTGAACTGATCACCGCTAAGGGCCAGCCCCAGTGAATTTCGCGGATATTGCACAGCACCATCGCTAATGCCAAAAAGAAGGCAACGATCTCTAACCACGTGGTCGGACTACCCCATGCTTTGAAAGCTTCTAAAAACAGAAAATCTGGCATGAATAATTTTGAGAAATAGACAGAAACTAACTGAACCAAAAAACCAAGTTGTGGTGATTTTGTTGCTGATTATTTTGAGACGTGGACGAAAATTTCGTCAGGTTTTATCATGCCCAACTCGGAACGTGCCTTTTCCTCAACCATTTCCATCCCGCCTTTGAGGTCTTCAACTTCAGCTTTCAACTGGCTGTTTTGCAGTTGAAGACTGGCAGATTTCGCTTTAATATCAGCGAGTTGTTTGCCCATATAGGAAACGTGGTTGATACTGCCACGTCCAAGCCACAGTTGAGCTTGAAAGACAAGCAGCAAGATGAGCAAAACGAGGGTGAAAATGCGTTTGCTCATCTCGAAAGGCAAGGACGTTCCAATCAGCGGATGCTGTAAAACGCGTCACGGCCTGGATAGCTAGCCACTTCGCCCAAGTCCTCTTCAATACGCAGTAATTGGTTGTATTTAGCGATACGGTCTGAGCGGCTCAAGCTTCCGGTTTTGATTTGACCGGCATTGGTACCCACAGCGATGTCTGCAATGGTGGAGTCTTCAGTCTCGCCAGAGCGGTGGCTGATGACGGCCGTGTAGCCTGCACGCTTGGCCATTTCAATGGCGGCGAAGGTCTCAGTCAGCGTGCCGATCTGGTTGATCTTGATCAGGATGGAGTTAGCGATGCCCTTGTCAATGCCTTCCTTGAAGATCTTGGTGTTGGTGACAAACAGGTCGTCACCGACGATCTGCACCTTTTTTCCCAAGCGATCGGTCATGATCTTCCAGCCGTCCCAGTCGCCCTCGGCCATGCCGTCCTCGATGCTGATGATGGGGTATTTGTCGACCCAAGTTTCCATCATGTTGGTCCACTCGGTGGCGTCTAAACTCAGGCCGCCTTCGCCAGCCAGAATGTATTTGCCGTCCTTGTAGAACTCGGAGGCGGCGCAGTCCAGGCCCAGCGCAATTTGCTCGCCCGCCACAAAGCCGGCCTTGTCGATGGCCTCCAGAATCAGCTGAATGGCCGCCTCGTGATTGGCCACATTGGGCGCAAAGCCGCCTTCGTCGCCCACGGCAGTGCTGATGCCCTTGTCGTGCA
>CBDUEA010000484.1:0-1839 GCA_965365965.1 uncultured Polaromonas sp.
AATCAGTTTCAAGTCACTTTATGAAATTGTCCACAACAGTCCACCGAACATCCACAGTTCGCCCACAAGTTGTCCAATAATTAATTTGTAACACTCTGAATAAGCTGTGAATAACTTTTCGTTGCAACCCTGCAACAGTGCATCAACGCTACTTTTTGGGCTTCACAACTTGGGTTTTTTGCCTACAATGAAGTTCCAACTATCGCAGTTGCCATGCTTGTTGGTTTCAGGGTGCGTCGCAAAACGACGCGCCCTTTTTTATGTCTGTTGATAGTCATTCGTTTATGGCAATCGTTCTAATTCAATCACTTAAAGCATCTCGTTGATGAATCACATCAGAAATTTCTCCATCATTGCGCACATTGATCATGGCAAATCTACGCTGGCTGATCGCTTGATACAGCGCTGCGGCGGACTTGAAGCACGCGACATGTCAGCGCAAGTTTTGGACTCGATGGATATCGAAAAAGAGCGTGGGATAACCATCAAAGCGCAGACTGCTGCGCTGCATTACAAAGCGAAGAATGGTGAAATCTACAACCTCAATTTGATCGACACACCAGGGCACGTTGACTTCTCATACGAAGTGAGTCGCTCACTCAGTGCCTGTGAAGGTGCGCTCTTGGTGGTGGATGCCAGTCAAGGTGTAGAAGCACAGACCGTGGCCAACTGCTACACCGCACTCGACTTGGGTGTTGAGGTGATTCCTGTGCTGAACAAAATGGATTTGCCCAATGCCGATCCAGAAGGCGCACGCAAAGAAATTGAAGACGTGATTGGTATCGACGCGACGGATGCGATTTCTTGTTCTGCTAAAACCGGTTTAGGCATTGACGACATCTTGGAGATGGTCGTCGCCAAAGTGCCGCCGCCGCGCGGCAACCCCAATGCGCCACTGCGCGCCATGATCATTGACAGTTGGTTTGACAGCTACGTTGGCGTGGTGATGTTGGTGCGCGTGGTTGATGGGCGCTTGGCGAAAAATGACCGTATCAAGATGATGGCGTCGGGGGCGACCTACAACGCGGATAAAGTGGGTGTCTTTACCCCTTCAGACCAAGAAAGGCCAGCGCTGGAAACCGGCGAAGTGGGGTACATCATTGCTGGCATCAAAGAGCTGCAAGCTGCCAAGGTGGGCGATACGGTCACCCAAATCAAAGGTGGTTCTGGCGGGGCTGCTGCTACGGCGACCGAGCCGCTGCCTGGCTTCAAGGAAATCCAGCCACAGGTTTTTGCCGGTTTGTACCCGACCGAAGCCAACCAATACGAAGGCTTGCGCGACAGTCTGGAGAAGTTGAAGCTCAATGACGCCTCCTTGCATTACGAGCCTGAAGTCAGCCAAGCTTTGGGCTTTGGCTTTCGCTGTGGTTTCTTGGGCTTGCTGCACATGGAAATTGTGCAAGAGCGTTTAGAGCGCGAGTTTGACCAAGACCTCATCACCACAGCGCCAAGCGTGGTGTACGAGGTCAAGACCTCAGATGGCGAGGTGACGATGGTTGAAAACCCCGCCAAAATGCCCGAGCAAGGCAAGATGGTTGAAATCCGCGAACCTATCGTGACCGTGCATTTGTACATGCCACAAGAATATGTGGGCTCGGTGATGACCTTGGCCAATCAAAAACGCGGAGTCCAGTTGGACATGACTTACGCGGGTCGCCAAGTCAAGCTCACGTATGAAATTCCGCTGGGCGAGATTGTTCTAGACTTTTTTGACAAATTGAAATCAGTCAGCCGGGGTTACGCGTCGATGGACTATGAGTTCAAAGAATTCAGAGTGGCGGATGTGGTCAAGGTCGATATTTTGCTCAATAGTGAAAAAGTAGATGCCTTGTCCATCAT
>CBDUEA010000485.1:0-1838 GCA_965365965.1 uncultured Polaromonas sp.
TGAGTTTCTGGCTGCGCTCGTTCGCGCCATACTTCTCTTTCATCGCCACCGCCCAGATGCGGCGTGCCACACGGCCCATCACGGTGTATTCCGGGTCCATGCCGTTGCTGAAGAAGAAGCTCAAGTTCGGCGCAAAGTCATCTATATGCATGCCACGCGCGAGGTAGGCCTCGACAAACGTGAAACCATTGGACAGCGTGAACGCCAATTGACTGATCGGGTTCGCGCCTGCCTCGGCAATGTGGTAGCCCGAAATCGAGACGCTGTAGAAGTTGCGCACGCGGTTGTGGACAAAGTACTCGGCGATGTCGCCCATCACTTTCAGGCTGAACTCGGTGCTGAAGATACAGGTGTTTTGCCCTTGGTCTTCTTTCAAAATATCAGCCTGTACCGTGCCGCGTACGTTTTCTTGCACCCATTCTTTGATTTTGGCGGTTTCAGTGTCAGTCGGTTCGCGGCCATTGTCGGTTTTGAACTTGGCGATGTTTTGATCAATCGCGGTGTTCATGAACATCGCCAAAATACTGGGCGCCGGGCCGTTGATGGTCATGGAGACGGAGGTGGACGGGCTACACAGGTCAAAACCGTCGTACAGCACCTTCATGTCGTCTAAGGTGGCGATTGAGACACCGGAGTTACCCACTTTGCCGTAAATGTCAGGTCGCAAATCAGGGTCATTGCCATACAGCGTGACCGAGTCGAAAGCGGTGGACAAGCGTTTGGCCGCCATGCCCGAGCTGAGCAGTTTAAAGCGGGTGTTGGTACGGAAAGCATCGCCTTCCCCTGCAAACATGCGGGTTGGGTCTTCGCCTTCACGTTTGAAGGCAAAGGTGCCGGCCGTGTAAGGGTAGCTGCCGGGCACGTTGTCCAGCATCAACCACTTGAGCACTTCGCCATGGTCTTCATACTGTGGCAACGCCACTTTACGGATGGTGGTGCCACTGAGTGATTTGGTGGTCAGTGCGGTGCGGATTTCTTTGTCGCGGATTTTGACAACGTATTCATCTCCCGCATAAGCGGTTTGCATTTCGGGCCATTGGGCCAGCAGTTTCTTCGCAGCCGGCTCTTGCATCGCTTCGCGCATGTCAGCCAAGTCCGTCGCAGCCTCTGAGGCGCGGGCTCGGCCGGGTTTACCGACCTTGAGCATGGTGGAAGCCGCGCGCAGTTGCTGAATCTCACGTGCTAAAGCAGCTTCAGACCGCGCACGCTTTTTGTAAGCACGCACGGTGTCGCTGATTTCAGCCAAATAGCGGGTCCGTGCCGCAGGCACGACAGGCGTCTGGTTGGTGCTGTGTCGCACGTTGGCCAAAGGCAGCAAACCTTCTTTAGATTTGGGCAATTTCAGACCCAACACAACCAAGCGGGTTTTGAGCGCTTGGTACAGTGCCGTCACGCCGTCGTCGTTAAAGCGAGCTGCCATGGTGCCAAACACGGGCATTTGGTCAGCCGGTGTGGTCCATGCTTCTTTATTGCGTTGCACTTGTTTGGCAACATCACGCAGCGCATCCAGCGCACCTTTGCGATCAAACTTGTTGATAGCAATGAACTCGGCAAAGTCCAGCATGTCGATTTTCTCCAACTGGCTGGCTGCACCAAACTCTGGCGTCATCACGTACATAGGCACATCGACGTGCGGCACGATGGCGGCATCGCCTTGACCGATACCCGAGGTTTCGACAATCACGAGGTCAAAACCAGCGCATTTACAAGCGGCAATCACACCTGGTAAAGCGGGACTTATCTCACTGCCAAACTCACGGGTCGCTAGGCTGCGCATGAAAACGCGTTGACCTGAGTCAGTCTCTGATTTGGCGGTGGTGTTCCATGGGCTGATGGCG
>CBDUEA010000486.1:0-1833 GCA_965365965.1 uncultured Polaromonas sp.
AAAATTTAATATTTTGTGTTTTTAATTTGCAAAAAATGAGAAAATAACGCTTTGATTCCTTACAAATTGGAGATCTTTTTAGGGCACCAAAAAAAAAAACACCCGCCTCTGGTCAATTGTTTCAACAGCCACTCACTGAACTGATCAACAGTGACCATGGCCTAGTGAAACTTGCTGCATTAATAGACTGGAACACATTTGAAACGGAATGGGCCGGCTTCTTCCCATCAAAGACAGGCCGTCCTGCCACCCCACCTCGAATGATTGCAGGACTGCTGTACCTGCAACATACCTTTGCCCTCTCTGATGAAGCCTTGATCCAGACCTGGGTAGAGAATCCATACTGGCAACACTTCTGTGGTGAAACTTACTTTCAACATCAACCACCAATTGACCCCTCGTCCCTCACGCGCTGGCGTAAGCGCATCGGTGAAGCAGGCGTAGAACGCCTGCTGGCTGAAAGCATCGAAGCCGCGCGACGTAGCAAGGTGGTGAAAGCTTCGAGTTTCGACAAAGTGATTGTGGATAGCACCATCATGGAGAAGGCCATTGCCTATCCCACAGACAGTCAATTGCTAGAGACAGGGCGTCAACACCTCGTCAAACTAGCCGCGTCTTTAGGCCTTGCATTAAGACAGAACTACAACCGTGAAGCCCCTAGAATGGCAGCACAAGTAGCGCGTTACGCCCATGCCAAGCAATACCGCAGAATGCGCGCAGTCATTAAGACACAACGCACGCTACTCGGTCGCGTATGGCGCGATATTCAACGCAAGTTAACCACAGCACAAGGGCAAGAGGACAGGGTTAAGACCACCCTTGCCAAAGTGCAACGCTTACTCACACAACAGCGTACCGACAAGAACAAACTCTACAGTATGCATGCGCCTGAGGTTTCGTGCATTGCTAAAGGTAAAGTCAGACAGCCTTATGAGTTTGGGGTCAAGGTGAGCATTTCCACCACGCACAAAGAGGGCTTGGTGATTGGCATCAAGAGTATGCCCGGTAATCCGTATGATGGACACACACTCAAAGCTGCGGTTGATCAAGTGGCGCAATGAACCAAACGTATGCCGCGGACTGTCTTTGTGGATCGGGGCTACCGTGGTGCAGAAGTATCGGGAGTGACCATTTGGCGCAGCGGTCAAAAGCGGGGTGTGACACCCAACATCAAAAAAGCGATACACCGGCGCAGTGCCATTGAGCCGATCATTGGTCACATGAAAAATGATGGACGATTAAGGCGTAACTGGTTGAAAGGTGAACTGGGAGACGCCTTACATGCCGTGCTCTGTGGTGCAGGACAGAACCTGCGCATGATTCTGAGAGCCTTGCGGCTTTTTTACGGCCATGTTTTAGCACTCCTTTTACGCTGGTTGATGCTACAGAATGACAAAATAGAATTACGCATCCGAGCGATGGTCCTGAAAACCGTGTGAATCTAAATAAACACGGTTGTTCAGGGTCGACTAGTTATTTTAGCTTTACGTGTTCAAATTGTTTTGTGCTTAATGTTAAGCCATGAATTTTAGAGTTAGGAGTTGGGTAGTCACATGCTACATCAGCCTCCCCAGCCACAACCTACATCCAATAATGTTTGGCCATCTGCGAGATGTACAAACTTACTTAATCTTTCAAGCTTATGCTTCTGAGCATCCTCTAAATTTAAAGCAGACTTCCAAACGCCACAACTATATACACGATAATCGTTATCTAGAAATAGGGCAAAAAAATCATTATCTAAATCATAATGAGACTGAATATCTTCTTGAGTAGCCATTTATTTATCCTCAAATAGTTGATAACTTTTTTTGGTCTTAAGTAAAACTAAAG
>CBDUEA010000487.1:0-1832 GCA_965365965.1 uncultured Polaromonas sp.
ATGATTTTCTCTGCCTTGCTGATGAGCATGTTTTACATTGGCGGCGAATTGGCGCAGTCCCGCTTAGGTCTGCCTAAATCAATCACTGGTGTCTTCCAAGGCTTGCTCTTGTTTAACTTATTGGCTTGCGACACTTTGTTGACCTATCGACTGGTCTTTGGACGAACAGCGCCGCCGCCATTGCCACAAGCAGTTCCTTCCGTTCAGAATTTAGAAGGAGCCAAATAATGGATGCCTATGCACTGCTCGTAGCCGCCACACTCAATGCGGGCACCGTCCTGGCGATTGCCGCGCTGGGATTGTTGATCAATGAAAAAGCTGGCGTCGTCAATTTAGGCGCAGAAGGCATGATGCTGTGCGCTGCCATCGCTGGCTTTGCAGCCGTGGTGCATACCGGCAATGGTTGGCTGGGTTTTGCTGCAGGAATGGCCGCTGGTGCGTTACTGGCTGCTATGTTTGGCGTCTTGGTGATTTGGCTTAATACCAACCAATATGCAACGGGTTTGGCACTTAGCTTGTTTGGCACTGGTTTTTCTGCTTTTGCCGGCATCAAGTACGTACAAGAAAAACTGCCTGAGCAAGTTCAGTACGCCGTCCCGTTTTTGGGCGATATTCCATTGGTGGGCCCCGCTTTGTTTCGTCAACACCCCATGGTTTATATAACCATCGCAATGATGTTCGGCTTGATGTGGTTTTTGTACCGCACCCGCGCGGGTTTGGTGCTGCGTTCGGTCGGTGAATCGCCAGAGTCTGCGCACGCGTTAGGTTACCCCGTGCGACGCATCCGACTGATGGCGGTGGTCACGGGCGGTGCTTTATGTGGTTTGGCGGGGGCTTATTTGTCAACCATCTACACGCCTTTATGGGTTGAAGGCATGGTCGCGGGTAAGGGCTGGATTGCCTTGGCGCTCACCACCTTTGCAACGTGGCGACCCGCACGGGTGCTGCTGGGTGCCTATTTGTTTGGTGGCGTGACGATGTTACAGTTTCATTTGCAAGCGACGGGCGTAGAAGTACCTAGTCAATTTTTGAGCATGATGCCTTATATTGCTACTATTGTGGTTTTGGCGTTGATTTCGCGCAATAAAGGCTTTATTCGAATTAACATGCCTGCTTCGTTGGGCAAGCCTTTCCACATGTAATTAGTCTTAATTTTTTGTTTTTAAACCGTGTTTTCTTAAGAAAAGGAATCTATTGACATGACTGATATTCAAAAACGCACCATGATCAAAATGGCTGCATTGACTGCCATTGCCGCAGCAGCTTTGGTGGGTTGTGGCAAAAAAGAAGAGGCCAAACCGGCACCAGCTGCCGCAGCTCCTGCTGCTGCGCCAGCGCCTAAAGCCGAACCGCTCAAAATCGCATTCGCCTATGTGGGCCCTACCGGTGACGGTGGCTGGACCTACGCGCACGACCAAGCTCGTAAAGCGCTTGAAAAAGAATTCGGCGACAAAATCGTCACCAGTTTTGTAGAAAAAGTGCCAGAGTCTGCTGACGCCGAGCGCGTTTTCCGCGACATGGTTGGCCAAGGCAACAAGCTGATTTTTGGCACCACCTTTGGCTACATGGAGACCATGGTCAAATTGGCGCCCGAGTTTAAAGATGTGAAATTTGAGCATGCCACCGGCTACAAGCAAGCCGAGAACTTGAACACCTATGACAGCCGCACCTACGAAGGCGCGTACATGGCGGGTGTGATTGCTGGAAAAATGACCAAGTCCAACACCTTGGGTGTGGTGGGTTCTGTTCCCATTCCTGAAGTGATTCGCAACATCAACAGCTTCACCTTGGGTGCGCAGTCGGTTAACCCGAAAATCAAAACCCGCGTCGTT
>CBDUEA010000488.1:0-1822 GCA_965365965.1 uncultured Polaromonas sp.
GGCGAGGACGGAGGCTATTTGGCCTAGGACTTGGGCACCGGCTTCGCTGACTTCTATCAAGCTGCTGCGTTTTTGGAAGTCGTAGACGCCCAGCGGGCTGCTGAAACGGGCTGTGCCTGAGGTGGGCAGGACGTGGTTGGGGCCAGCGCAGTAGTCGCCCAATGATTCACTGGTGAAAGCGCCTAAAAAGATCGCGCCAGCGTGTTTGAGCAGGGGTTCCCAGCGGTGCGGGTCGCGGCTGGAGACTTCTAGATGTTCGGGGGCGATGCGGTTGCTGATGGCACAGGCTTCTTCCATGCTTCGGGTCAAAATCAGCGCGCCACGGTCGTTGAGGGACTTGGCGATGATGGCGGCGCGGGGCATTTCGGGCAGCAGGCGGTTGATGCTTTCCTGCACTTGGGCGATGTAGGCGGCATCGGGGCAGAGCAAGATGCTTTGCGCCAACTCGTCATGCTCGGCTTGGCTAAACAGGTCCATCGCCACCCAGTCGGGCGGGGTGGTGCCGTCGGCCAAGACCAAAATCTCGCTGGGGCCGGCAATCATGTCGATGCCCACTGTACCGAAAACGCGGCGCTTGGCGGCGGCGACGTAGGCGTTGCCGGGGCCGGTTATTTTGTCGACTTTCGGTATGGTGGTGGTACCGTAAGCCAACGCGGCCACGGCTTGCGCACCGCCGATGGTGAAGGCGCGGCTGACACCGGCGATGTAGGCGGCGGCCAAGACCATCAAGTTTTTCTCGCCTCTGGGTGTGGGAACGACCATGATGATCTCTGCCACACCGGCGACGTGTGCGGGAATGGCGTTCATCAATACGCTAGATGGGTAAGTGGCTTTACCGCCGGGCACGTAAATACCGACGCGGTCTAGCGGGGTGACTTTTTGACCCAAGAGCGTGCCATCTTCATCACGGTAGCTCCAGCTTTCACCATTGGCCTTTTTTTGCGCCACATGGTAGCTACGCACGCGGGCGGCTGCCGCTTCTAGGGCAGCGCGCTGGTCCATTGGAATGGCGTCAAAAGCGGCCCTCAGTTCGGTTTGCGTCAACTCCAACATGGACATGGACGTGGCTTTCAAGCTGTCAAAGCGGTTGGTGTAGTCCAACACGGCGGCGTCACCACGGTTTTGCACATCGCGCAGAATGTTGGCGACCACGTCTTCAATCGCTGCATCTTCCTCGGCAGACCAATGTAACCTGGCCTTAAAATCAGCTTCAAATGTAGCTGTAGCCGTCGATAAATAAGCCGGAGTAGCTGCTAAAGTCATAGCGAATTCAATCTAAATAAAAGGACTCAAATACTAACTATTTGACGATGGCAGATGCAAACGCATCAATGATGGCGCGAATCGATGCTTGTTTGAGCTTCAGCGCGGCTTGGTTGACGACCAAGCGGGAGCTGATGTCCATGATGTGCTCGACCTCGACCAAGTGATTGGCTTTGAGGGTGTTGCCAGTGGACACCAAGTCGACAATCGCATCGGCCATGCCGACCAGCGGCGCCAGTTCCATACTGCCGTAAAGCTTGATCAAGTCCACGTGCACGCCTTTGCTGGCAAAAAACTCGCGGGCTATAGCCACGTATTTGGTCGCCACGGTCAGGCGGCTGCCGCGTTTGACGGCAGCGGCATAGTCAAAATCGGCCTTCACTGCCACGCTGATGCGGCACTTGGCGATTTGCAGGTCCAAAGGCGTGTACAAGCCTTGGTTGCCGTGCTCTAAGAGCGTGTCTTTGCCGGTGATGCCCATGTCCGCACCGCCGTATTGCACGTAGGTTGGCACGTCTGTCGCACGAACGACCAACACCCGCACGTCGGGCTGGTTGGT
>CBDUEA010000489.1:0-1821 GCA_965365965.1 uncultured Polaromonas sp.
TGATGGTTCTGTCCCAATATCACCCGACTGACAATAGTTGCATCAAAGTTGCACGACGGTACCTCCAGCATGTCATCAATCTGCAAGGTTTGTCAGAAAGGATTATCTTTAACAAAGCAAGGAGAACACGCTGGCCAACGTATGGCAGCTACGCAACAGATTTATAGATTGGAATAATAAGTAGTACTCATTACTTGAATCGATCAACGCTATGGCATTAAAACCGTCATTAGTCCCTAAAATGAATCTTAATGAATCTCAGAGGCAAGATTGCTTGACATACTACAATAATCATTAATCAACAAAGATCGAAAAAAGTTTCATTAGCTATGCTTTTATATAGTACCAATAGTTATTTATGCTAGATTTGAATGGGCTTTTTCCTTGGGTGCTGATCGGGGTGGCCGCGTTCGCTGCAGGCATCTTGAACGCCGTTGCGGGAGGTGGATCTTTTCTTACATTCCCTGCACTCGTATTTGTCGGATTTCCACCTATAGTTGCTAACGCGACAAGCGCTGTCGCAGTGGCTCCTGGCTACCTTGGCAGTACTGTTGGCTTTCGGAAGGATTTGATGGCGATAGGTCGCGGCAGATTGATACAGGAGTCCGTAGTATTCGCAATGGGTGGCGTTGTAGGTGCTTGCCTACTCATTATCACTCCAGCATCCGTTTTCTCAGCCATTGTGCCTTGGTTATTGCTTTTCGCTACGGGTCTTTTTGCACTTGCGCCCTTATTGAGAAAGTCTAGCTTAAATAAAGACGAAGAGCATTTCAAGGGAAAAAAATTTCGACTTGTACTAATTGCTGTGGTAGCCATATATGGGGGCTATTTCAATGGTGGATTGGGTATCCTGCTGATGGCCCTTTACAGCCTAACCGGACCCTTCGAAGTCATATCTGCAAATGCTCAGAAGAGTTTAGGTTCTTTGGTACTTTCAATCTTTTCAGTTGTGACTCTTGCTTGGGCGGGTACCGTTGCATGGCCACAAGCCATCTTGATGATGTTGGCTGCATCCGCTGGGGGTTATTGGGGAGCCGGTATTGCCCGAGGTCTGCCTGAAAGATATGTTCGATTTGCCGTCATTTGCACTGGGCTTGTTATGGCAGCGGTTTTCTTTTCACGCCATTAAACGCTCACAATTCAAGATAGCTTTTAGAGTACTGGAAATTCGCCATTCAATAACAAAGGAGGGAAATCATGCTGTCGTTCATACGAACCACCAGCTGTGCACACCAGTTTGCATGTAACTGTCCAGACTTACAAAAAACGAACTTAGATGTAGTCAACTGATACAATAACCCAAGAGCGGGTTAATCCGTTGTAATATTATAAATAATAGCAAAGTATTGTTTAAATTCAAGACAGTCCGTAGCTCAGTTGGATAGAGCATCAGCCTTCTAAGCTGAGGGTCGTGGGTTCGATCCCCTCCGGACTGACCAAAACACAATTTGGTTTATGAATTATCGCAATACAAGCACAGGAATGTGCGTATGTGTCAGAACTTGCTGCGTTTCGCTGCCCAATAATACGCGTTTGATACCGCGGCGACCATGAGAGGCCATCACAATCAGATCGCATTTGTGTTTCTTTGCGGCAGCAATTATGGCATCTGACACAAGATCAGACTTAACAGTGATCGCTTTGACAGTGACGCCTTTGCTCTCGGCTGTTTTTTGAACTGCGTCAACAATGGATTGACCGTGCTCAACCCATTGTTTTTCAACACGACTAATTTCTGTCGCTTGCACTGCCAAGCCACCTTCAAAGTAACTTTGTGGATAGCGTGGAACAACTTTAAGAGCAACCAACTCAGCTCCTGAG
>CBDUEA010000490.1:0-1818 GCA_965365965.1 uncultured Polaromonas sp.
GTATAGCCTCGCAAGCCAATCCAACGGACAGTTTGAATGGCTGCACCAAATATGCGTATTAACCCGCATTTTACTTTCGCCAGCCTTGCTTGCCGCAAAATTGTCACATTTTGAGGTTAAAGTGACAGCGTTGGCCAATTGAATTACAGTTTTTTCATTTAAAAAAATGAGAAAACCCAACATCAAGGAAGCAACGCAGCGGGAGTTTGCGTTGTCATCAATCCTTGGTTCACACTTGATGTCGACGTCTGCTCCTTTCTTTGCGAATCAACAGAATAGGACATAGACATGACAAGCAATTTTGCGCTGATTTTGGCGTTAATTTGCGGGTTCATTGCCGTAGCATACGGCTTTTGGGCACGCAGTTGGATTCTTTCCCAAGATGCAGGTAACGCGCGGATGCAAGAGATTGCAGCCGCGATTCAAACCGGTGCTGCCGCCTATTTGGCTCGGCAATACCGCACGATTGCCATGGTGGGGGTGGTACTGGCGGTTTTGATTGGGCTGTTTTTAGACATTCAGTCAGCCATTGGCTTCGTCGTCGGTGCGGTACTGTCTGGCGCTTGCGGCTTTATCGGCATGAATGTGTCGGTTCGCGCTAACGTGCGTACCGCTCAAGCTGCCACCAAAGGCATTGGCCCCGCCTTAGACGTGGCTTTCCGCGGCGGCGCGATCACCGGCATGCTGGTGGTGGGTCTTGGTTTGCTCGGTGTGACGGCGTTTTATTGGTACTTGGTGCCAAACGGCATGCCAACTGCGGCCAGTCTGAATCCATTGATTGGTTTTGCTTTCGGCTCTTCGTTGATCTCCATCTTTGCTCGCTTAGGTGGTGGCATTTTCACCAAAGGGGCTGACGTAGGTGCCGATTTGGTGGGCAAAGTGGAAGCCGGCATTCCTGAGGATGACCCACGCAACCCCGCCGTGATTGCCGACAATGTGGGCGATAACGTGGGCGACTGTGCTGGTATGGCTGCGGATTTATTTGAAACTTACGCCGTCACGCTGATTGCCACCATGGTGCTCGGCACGCTGCTGATGACAAGTTCTGGGGCTAGCGCCGTGGTTTATCCACTGGTGTTGGGTGCTGTGTCGATTGTGGCGTCCATTATTGGCTGCTTCTTCGTGAAAGCCTCACCAGGCATGAAAAACGTCATGCCTGCGCTGTACAAAGGCTTGGCGGTAGCAGGTATTTTGTCGCTGATTGCGTTCTACTTTGTCACCAATGCGATGATTCCAGACAACGCCTTAGGCGGCACGGGCGCAGCGATGAAGCTGTTTGGCGCTTGTGCCGTAGGCTTGGTGTTGACCGCGGCTTTGGTCTGGGTGACTGAGTACTACACCGGTACACAATACGCACCAGTGAAGCACATTGCACAAGCCTCTACAACCGGCCACGGTACCAACATCATTGCTGGTTTAGGCGTTTCTATGCGTTCAACCGCTTGGCCGGTGATTTTTGTGTGTATCGCCATCATGGCGGCTTATAAGTTGGCGGGTTTGTACGGCATTGCCATTGCAGCAACCTCCATGCTGAGCATGGCGGGGATTGTGGTGGCTTTGGACGCTTATGGCCCGATCACCGACAACGCGGGCGGCATTGCCGAGATGTCTGAAATGCCGGCGAGCGTGCGCGACATCACCGACCCCTTGGATGCAGTGGGCAACACCACCAAAGCCGTGACCAAAGGCTACGCGATAGGCTCAGCGGGTTTGGCTGCTTTGGTGTTGTTTGCGGATTACACCCACAAGCTAGAGGCTTACGGTAAAGCAATCAGCTTTGACTTGTCTGACCCGATGGTGATTGTGGGCTTGTTCATT
>CBDUEA010000491.1:0-1818 GCA_965365965.1 uncultured Polaromonas sp.
GAGCAAGACTCTGTGCTGGACAATAAGACAAGGACAAGGACAAGGACATCAATATGCTAACCAAAGCGCGCATTAAAAACTTCAAAGCTTGGCGCGATACGGGTGATATTCGCCTAGCACCACTAACTGTGATTTTTGGCGGCAACAGTGCTGGCAAGAGCAGCCTGGGTCATCTGTTGCTCGCACTAAAGCAAACGGCTTTGCTATCCGACCGAAAGCGTGCATTGCATGTAGGCGATCCAAACTCATTGATTGACTTGGGTACCTTTAAAGATTGTTTGTATGGGCATGATACAAACCGAAAGATGGAGTTCACCTTGCAATGGAAAACCAGTTTGCCCATGAATGTGGTCAACTCGTTGGATCCGAAAGAAAAATACGGAGGCAATGAAATTGCCTTGAACGTGACGTTCAAAGCGGGCAAAGCTGATCAACCGGAGGTTGAGCGATTGAGCTATTCATTGTTGAGTGGCGAGGCTTCAATACTGCAAATTGAGCATACCCATTCAGATTCAAAAGTAGCTTTGAAAGTCAGACCTTTGAATCTTGTGAAGGTGACCGGTCGAGTTTGGCCATTGGATGTACCCGAGAAGTTCTATCGATTTTCAGATGCAACATTGGCTCGCTTTCAAAATGCAGGGTTTCTTTCTGATTTTTCGCTTGAAACCGAGCGCGTACTCAATTCCATTTATTACCTTGGCCCTTTGCGCAGCCATCCAAAACGTATCTACTCATGGTCAGGCGAAACACCGCCAGACGTTGGAATGGAAGGACAGTTTTCTGTTGCTGCTGTGCTGGCGGCTGAGGCAGAAGCACGCAAACTGAGTCGTGGCAAGCGTCAGCGGCAACAGACCTTCGCCGAGTTTTTGGCTGATTGGCTTAAAACCATGGGTGTGATCCATAGTTTCAAGGTAGCGCCGGTGGCCGTTGGGCGAAAAGAATACGAGGTGCTACTGAAAACACACGCTGATTCGCCCGAGGTCAAACTGACGGATGTGGGCTTTGGTGTGTCGCAGGTGATGCCAGCGTTAGTGGAAGCGTTTTATGCACCGAAAAACTCCACGGTTTGGATGGAGCAGCCCGAAATTCATTTGCACCCCCAGGTGCAAGCTCATCTGGCCGATGCGTTTATTTGTGCGGTGCAAGCATGGGAAGGTGGTCAACCCCGCAATGTGCAGCTTATTGTTGAAAGTCATTCCGAGCACTTTTTGAATCGGTTGCAGCGCCGTGTTGCTGAGGGACATATCGCACCGGAAGATATTGCGATTTACTTCGCCAAACGTTCTGGAAAAAATGTGGAACTGGAACAGTTGGAAATCGATCTGTACGGCAACATTCAAAACTGGCCTGATAACTTCTTTGGTGACGAGATGGCCGACGCAGTCGCTCGCACGACGGCTGCCATGAAAACCAAGATGGCAGAACGCGCCAAGAGTGCAGCATGACGGTGGTGGTAGATACCAATGTCATCCTGGTGGCGAACAACGCGCACGAGGATATTTCGCCGGAGTGTGTTTTGGAGTGCGTTGCTCGCTTGACCCAATTGAAGCAAAGTGGCTCAATTGCGATTGATGACGCTTACCGCATCTTGGGTGAATATCAACACAAGACGAGTCCCAGAAAAGCAAAGGGAGTAGGAGACCTATTTTTAAAGTGGTTGTTCACGAAACTTGCAGATACCACCCGCGTACATCAGGTGCCGTTGACTGAATTGGCTGAGGATCAATTTGCAGAGTTCCCAGTCGCTTCGCTGGAAGCAAATTTTGATCGGCCTGATCGAAAATTTGTAGCAGTCGCCAATGCACACCCAGACAAACC
>CBDUEA010000492.1:0-1804 GCA_965365965.1 uncultured Polaromonas sp.
GAAAGCGGCTTTGTAGGCAGCAAAAGTGGCGTTCCAAGCAGCTTCGTTGGCTTTTCCAGCGGCCTTGGCGTCCCAATCTGCATAAACTTCTTTGGGGATGGTAAACGGTGGGTAGTTCCAGCCAATCGCTTCACGCGTCAGCTTGATTTCTTCCGCACCCAGCGGCTCGCCGTGCGCTTTGGCGGTGTCGACGCGGTTTGGGCTGCCTTGGCCAATGTGGGTTTTGCAGAGGATCAGCGTCGGTTTGTCGGTGCTGGTTTTGGCATCGCTGATGGCTTGGCTGATAGCCGTGGCGCTGTGACCGTCGACCGGGCCAATCACGTTCCAGCCGTGCGCGGCAAAGCGCAGGGCGGTGTTGTCGATGAACCAAGGGGCGACGTGGCCGTCAATCGAGATGCCGTTGTCGTCGTACAGCGCAATCAGTTTGTTCAACTTCCAAGCGCCGGCCAAGCCTGCCGCTTCGTGGCTGATGCCTTCCATCATCAAGCAACCGTCGCCCAAAAAGACATAGGTGTGGTGGTCGACAATGTTGAGAGTTGTTTCACCATTCTCAGCCGTCACAGAGCGGTTGAACTCTTTGGCCAGCAGCTTCTCAGCCAGTGCAAAACCGACCGCGTTGGTGATACCTTGACCCAGCGGGCCGGTGGTGGTTTCCACGCCCGGTGTCACACCCACTTCAGGGTGACCCGCGGTTTTGCTGTGCAGCTTGCGGAAGTTCTTCAACTCTTCCATCGGCAATTTGTAGCCCGTCAGGTGCAAAACCGCGTAATTGAGCATCGACGCGTGTCCGTTGGACAAAATGAAGCGGTCGCGGTTCGCCCAATGCGGGTTGGTCGGGTTGTGTTTCAAATGATCAGACCAAAGAGCCACGGCCATGTCGGCCATGCCCATAGGCGCACCGGGGTGGCCGGAGTTGGCTTGTTGGACGGCGTCCATTGCGAGTGCGCGAATGGCGTTCGCCATGAGGTTGTGATCAGCCATGAGAAAAATGCTCCGATAAGCGTGAATGAGTTAATAGGCAAAAAAACAGGAAAACAGGAAAACCCTCAATCTAGGGTTATCCCGCTATTTTAACGGGCTTGCTGACGCAGACTTTGCATCACGCCTTTGTAGCCACCATCTGCATCGGGCGCGCCAAACACGGCACTGCCTGCGACGCAGGTGTCAGCCCCCGCCCGCACAATCTCGCCAATGTTGTCGGTCTTGACCCCGCCATCGACTTCCAGCCAGATGGGTTGACCACCAGCAGCCATGTGGGCGTCAATGCGGGCGCGGACTTGTTTTAACTTAGGCAAGGTGCTGGGGATGAACTTTTGGCCCCCAAAACCGGGGTTGACGCTCATCAAGAGCACCATGTCCAGCTTGTCCATCACATGGTCCAGCCATTCGATGGAGGTGGCGGGGTTCAGCACCAGACCCGCTTTGCAACCCAATTCGCGAATCATGGACAGCGTGCGATCCACGTGTTTGGACGCTTCGGGGTGAAACGTGATGATGTTGGCACCGGCTTTGGCGAACAGCGGGATGATGCTGTCCACCGGCTCGACCATCAAATGCACGTCAATCGGGATGTTCACATGCGGGCGAATCGCCTCGCAAACCAATGGCCCAATCGTCAAATTCGGCACGTAATGGTTGTCCATCACATCAAAATGAACCAAATCAGCCCCAGCGGCTTCAATGGCGCGGACTTCTTCGCCTAATTTGGCAAAGTCGGCGGAGAGGATGGAGGGGGCGATGCGCAGTGGGCGGGTGATATGTTGCATGGAGCTTTTTGGGATGAGGGCGCAGACCTCTATTGTGC
>CBDUEA010000493.1:0-1793 GCA_965365965.1 uncultured Polaromonas sp.
TTGAGTTTGGCTCGGTGTTGCCGTCCAGCGTTTCCACCGCGCGCGCCAAGCACCCAATGATTGACTCGTTTTTGTCAGGCGTGTTGGCGGTGGCGATTGCCTCACCTTGCACCGCACCCTTCATGGGCGCTTCCCTAGGTTTTGCCTTGGGTTTGCCTGCCACGCAGGCGCTGCTGATATTTGCTGTCATGGGCCTCGGTATGGCATTACCTTTTGTCGCAGCCAGCTTCATTCCCGCTGTCGCGCGGGCCTTGCCACGACCGGGTGCATGGATGGACACCTTCAAAAAGTTCATGGCGTTTCCCATGTTTGCCACAGTGGTTTGGCTGGTCTGGGTACTGGGTCAGCAAAGCGGGATTGACGGCGCTGGGGCACTGTTGGCGCTACTCGTGGCGCTGTGCATGGTGCTGTGGGCCTTGACGCTAACGGGTAAATCAAAGCTCTGGTTTGCTCTTTTTTCAATAGCTGCATTGGCATATTTAACGCCGGCTATAGGGCCAAATATACTTAAAATTTCAGATACACCAACGGTTCAAGCTCAGGCAGGAGAACGCTGGCAAGCGTGGGAGCCGGGGCGGGGGGAACAGATTTTGGCCACCGGTCAGCCCGTTTTTGTCGACTTCACCGCCGCTTGGTGTGTGACCTGCCAGTACAACAAAAAAACCACCCTGTCTCAAGCCCAGGTGCTGGCCGACTTTGAGGCCAAAAAAGTGCAACTGCTGCGTGCTGATTGGACGCGACGCGACCCTGCTATCAGCGCCGCTTTGTCTCAATTGGGCCGCAGCGGTGTACCTGTTTATGTGATTTACGCGCCCAACAAAGCGCCGGTGGTGTTGTCGGAAGTGATTTCGGCAGACGATATCAAAACGGCTCTGGAGAAACTGTGATGACGAAAACGACCATGACATCCGCCGCAGACGATTTTGTGCAAATCTTGAAAACCTGCCACACCATCGCTGTCGTCGGTTTGTCGCCCAAAGTCCATCGTGACAGCTACGAGGTGTCTGAATACATGCAGGCGCAAGGCTACCGGATCATCCCCATTAACCCAGTGGCAGCAGCGTCAAACACACCGATTTTGGGTGAAAAAGTCTATGCCACGTTAGCAGATGCTGCCAAAGTTGAAAAAATCGACATGGTGAACTGTTTCCGCAACAGTGCCGACATTCCACCCATCGCCGCTGAAGCGGTGCAGATTCATGCCAAAGCCTTGTGGATGCAGTTGGGTATTGAAAATGAGGCGGCGGCAACGCTCGCAACTTCGGCGGGGATCGCAGTCGTTGAAAATCGCTGTTTATTTATTGAGCATCGACGGCTGAAAAACTTGCTGTAGCCTGAGATAATGGCAGGTATGACTTCACCAACTTCAGTTCCTAGTTCTGCAGTACTCCACGACTTCAGCCACCTCCAAAACCCAAGTTTCTTGCAGGCTTGTATGCGCCAAGCCACGCCGCACACCCCTGTGTGGCTGATGCGCCAAGCCGGCCGCTATTTGCCAGAGTACCGCGACACGCGCGCCAAAGCGGGTAGCTTTATGGGCTTGGCGACCAATACTGATTACGCCACTGAAGTCACGTTACAGCCATTGGCGCGTTACGACTTGGACGCTGCAATTCTGTTCAGCGACATCTTGACCATCCCCGACGCGATGGGCTTGGGCTTGAGTTTTGCCTTGGGCGAAGGCCCCAAATTTGCCCATAATGTGCGCGACGAGGCGGCGGTAGCCAAGCTGGCCGTGCCCGACATGGACAAGCTGCGCTATGTGTTTGACGCCGTAGCCTCCATCCGTAAAG
>CBDUEA010000494.1:0-1787 GCA_965365965.1 uncultured Polaromonas sp.
GAGGTGGTCAGTTCACGCAATATGGCGTCGCCGTGGGCAGCATTAACCAGGGTGGCCAAGTCTTGCGCACTGGACTGGTTGCTGCTGGACAGACCGGTGGGTTCAACATAGCGGGTGTCGCGCATGCCAAGCATGATGGCTTTGGCATTCATCAAACGAACAAACGTTTCCATGCCGCCTGGATAGGTGCGGCCCAGCGCATGCGCGGCGCGGTTTTCGCTGGACATCAGTGCCAGGTGAAGCAGTTCGCCGCGTGACAGCGTAGTGCCTACGCTTAAACGCGAGCTGCTGTGCTTTTCGGTGTCCACGTCATCTTGTGTGACGGTGATCATCTCATCGAGGGGCAGTTTGGCACCGCTGACAATGACGCCGGTCATCAGCTTGGTCAGCGAGGCAATTGGCAGCACGGCATGATCGTTTTTGCTGAACAGCACTTCACGCGTGTCCTGGTCAATCACCAGAGCAACGCTGGACTTCAAATCAAGAGCATCCTGGGCATTGTGAAGGCCGGCAATCTGACCAAAAGAGGGTTTTGCAGGAACGATGGCGTAAACCACCGAACGGTGCTTGCTGGCGGCGACCAGACGGGTGCTCTTGCGCGTCGCTACGACTTTTTTACCGCCCTTGGTTTTGGCCTCTGAAACCTTGGAAATACCGACTTTGGCAGCGTGCGGCTTCTTGACAACCACGCGTTTGCCGCTGGCTGCGTTTGCCGCTGGAACCGTGAAGGCGAGCGATAAAGCCAGACATCCAACAATTTTCAAGACGTGATTCAAAATCTGTTTAGACATGATGAGGATGGCCTGTTCAAGGTTGCATGAATGGGATGGCTGGAGTTTATAGAGTTAGGAAAAGTCATGCAATATCAAAAATTTGCATGACTTTCTTAAAAACATGATTAAGCTTGCTATTCTAGAGGCCAAACTCACAGCAAAACATCAACAAATTGCTCTAATCCATTGAATACAAACGTTTTAATGACAAATTCATTCACCCTTGCGCGGCAACGCGTTCGGCTTTGCTATGAAGTTTGTTCAAGGCGCTCAAATAGGCTTTGGCCGATGCAACAACGATATCGGGATCAGCACCGACGCCATTGACCACGCGGCCGCTGTTTTGCAGGCGCACTGTCACCTCGCCCTGGCTTTCTGTCGAGCCGCTGATGGCATTGACCGAATACAGCACCATCTCTGCACCACTTTTGACATGCGTCTCGATGGCCTTCAAAGAAGCGTCCACCGGGCCATTGCCGTCGGATTGACCCTTAACTTCCTTGCCGTCAACCGTGAACACCACGCTGGCCTGGGGACGCTCGCCGGTTTCACTGTGCTGAGACAGTGACACAAAGCTGTACTGCTCCTTGCCATGGGCGGCGCTTTCATCGCCGACCAGTGCCAGAATGTCTTCGTCAAAAATCTCGCTTTTACGGTCAGCGAGGTCTTTAAATTTGATGAAAGCGTTGTTGATATCAACTTCGCTCTCCATCACCACGCCAAGTTCCTGCAAGCGCTGCTTGAACGCATTGCGGCCGCTGAGTTTGCCCAGAACAATTTTGTTGTTGCTCCAGCCCACATCTTCAGCGCGCATGATTTCATAGGTGTCACGGGCTTTAAGCACGCCATCTTGATGAATGCCCGATGCATGGGCAAAGGCGTTGGCACCGACCACTGCTTTGTTGGGTTGCACCACGAAGCCTGTGATCTGGCTGACCAGACGGCTGGCGGCCAAGATCTGCTGGGCGTCAATGCCGACTTCAAGGTTGAAGTAGTCTTTGCGCGTCTTGACGG
>CBDUEA010000495.1:0-1782 GCA_965365965.1 uncultured Polaromonas sp.
CCGCCCTGGTCGCCAATCAGCACAATGTCGGTAATCCCATGTTGCTTGAAGCTGCGCGCGGCAGGCAGCAGCATGCTTTTGAACGCATCTTCTGAAATCGACACCGTACCCGGCCATTTCATGTGCTCAGTGGGTGGGGTGATACTTCCTTCTGGCACGTAACTCACGACAGGGGCGACAATGGTGGGCAGATTTGCAGCCACCAGACTGGTAGCAATCCGCCCTGCCAACACCTTCACCCGGGTGTTGTGCTTGCCAATAGCCATGTGCGGGCCATTTTGTTCGGTTCCGCCAATGGGGATGATCACAATCAACGGCGTAGCGGGGCTTTTGCTCACCATCGCGGCGACCTCTTGCGTCGTCAGCTCTTCTAAGAAAACACTTTTTTGTGCCAATGCGGGCAACGCTAAACATATACAAAAGCTACAAATTAGCCAAGATTTCAAATTCATTTTCATTTCTTACTTTCAGAAGTTCAGATGGGTTTTCCCATCATCAACACCATATCCGCCTCAGACAACCAACGCCATTGCCCAGGCAATAAGTCGTCAGGCAGCTTCAAACCGCCAATTTGCGAGCGGTGCAAACCTTCAACCCGGTTGCTGACCGCTGCCAGCATGCGCTTGACTTGGTGGTATTTGCCCTCAGTCAGCGTGAGTTTGAGGTGAAATTCAGACACCATCTCTGCCGCAGCCGCTTTGACGGGCTTGGGGTCATCATCCAGCACCACGCCAGAAAGTAGTCTTTGCACTTGCTTCTCATCCAAGGGGTGCTTGGTGGTTACTTCATACACTTTAGAGACATGCTTTTTAGGTGAGCTCATGCGGTGGATGAACTGACCATCGTCACTCAAAAGCAACATGCCCGTGGTGTCTTGGTCCAAGCGCCCGACTGCTTGCACGCCTTGAATCGCGCTTTTTTGCGGACGTAATCGCAAGGGTGATGGCAAAAAAGTGTAAATACTCGGGTGCATGGACGGCTTTTGCGAACATTCACTACCTGTCGGTTTGTTGAAAAGCACGTAGGCCTTCTCGTGGTATTCCCAATCTTCACCCTGCACTTTAAAGCGCAATCCTTCCGCTATGCATTCAGTAGCTTTTGAGGCAATGAATAAGCCGGGTAAAGCTGTTTTTACTTCATTTTCTGAAGCATTTTCATCAATGTAGACCTGTACCAAACCTTTTTCCAGCAAACCCGCGCAAACGCGCCGTGTGCCAAAGCCTTGGGTGTACAAAATATCTTCAAGGAGCTTGGGTTTCATAAGCGGCGCAGTTTCACGGTTCACATTCAGCAAAAAATCAACGCCAACCAAGCTGGGTCGTCCATCACGTTTGTGAGCAAATAGCTGCTAACCCGGTACAGCATGTATTCAGCAGTAGGCAACAATTCGTCAAAAATCATGTACCAATCATAACTTCACCCAACTTCAAAGCAGATCCAAACGCACCCGTAATCTGGCTGCCTGCGCCTGCAGCGCTTCAATTTTCCCCACATCCATCTTTTTGAGTTGCTGGTAGACCATGCCAATACGCGGGTTGACGGTTAATTTGTCGGCGTGTTTGAGGTGAAAGTCCCAATACAGCGCATTGAAAGGACAGGCTTTTTTCGTCGGCGTGTCTTCTCTCAGCTTTTTGTCGTAGTGGCAGCCTTTGCAGTAGTCGCTCATGCGGTCGATGTAGGCGGCACTGCTGACATAAGGTTTGGTCGCCAGCAGCCCACCGTCAGCAAATTGGCTCATGCCCACGGTGTTGGGCAGTTCAACCCACTCAAAAGCATCGATAT
>CBDUEA010000496.1:0-1775 GCA_965365965.1 uncultured Polaromonas sp.
GGCCAGCGGATATGCAAACCACCTTCCGGCATTTCAAAATCTGTCGGGATGATGATTTTCACGCGCTCTGGGTCAATCATCGTCGTGGCGCTGGACTCCACAATTTCCTGAATCGTCTTCATACCGGCCCACACGCCAGAGAATCGACTCATGGCAAAAGCGTGGATACCTAAATCCAAAATTTCTTGCACATTGGCAGGAAAAAATACCGGCAAACCGCAGGCTTTAAATATATGGTCGCTTTGATGGGCTGCTGTAGAGCTTTTAGAGATGTGGTCATCACCTGCAACGGCAATCACGCCGCCAAATTCTGTCGTACCCGCCATGTTGGCATGCTTGAAAACATCCGAACAACGGTCGACACCTGGTCCTTTGCCATACCAAATGCCAAACACACCATCAAACTTGTTGGTGCCAGGTGGCGAAAAGCCCAATTGTTGTGTGCCCCACAAAGCTGTGGCGGCCAATTCTTCGTTCACACCCGGTTGGAAAACAATGTTTTGTGCTTTTAAATACGGGGCTGCTTTCACCAATGCTTGGTCATAGCCGCCTAGCGGCGAACCCCGGTAGCCGCTGATGAAGCCAGCCGTATTTTTACCCTGCAACTGGTCGCGCAGGCGTTGCAACATCGGCAATTTGACCAAGGCTTGCACGCCACTCATGAAAGCTTGGCCGTAATTTAAGGAGTATTTGTCATCAAGCGTGACGGTCTCCAGTGCTTTGCGGATGTGCTCAGGTAGCGGTGCATTCATGGTCTTTGTCTCCAGGTTTTATTATTTCACTGTGAGGCAAAGTGTATGCGCGATAGGCAGATAAATGTTTGCTATTTTTACTCGAATTTAGGGTAAAAAAGAACAAATCTTGCTTAAAATACGAAAATATGGAAACACTTGATAAGTTTGACGTCTTTATATTGAAAGAACTGCAGCAAGATGCGCGTTTGACCAATGCAGAATTAGCTTCTCGCGTTGGCTTATCAGCGGCGCCCTGTTGGCGGCGTGTCCGTGCACTCGAAGAAAGCGGTTTTATCAAAGGCTACCACGCAGAAATTGATCGCCACAAAATTGGCTTAGGGGTTTTGGCGTTCGTGCGGCTCGACGCAGAGCGCAACCGTGGCGATGTCACCCGTGAACTTGAAGAAGCGATTAAAAAACTTCCCCAAGTGGTGAGTTGCCACTACATCAGCGGTTCGGGCACCTTTGAGTTACAGGTGGTGGCGCAAGATTTGGACAGTTTTTCCAACTTCGCGCTTAAACAACTGATTAATTTGCCGAATGTCAAAGACCTGCATACCAGCTTTTCTTTGGGGGAAGTTAAGGCGAGTAGCACGCTGCCTTTGGGACACTTGCCGAGCAAACGTTAGTCTATAGCAAGTTTTTAATCAAATCTTGGATTTAGGCCACAAGACCCACAAGCGCAATGGCTGCTTGATTTTGTTGGCCAACTCACCCGCTTCAGCCCCCCAGCCTGCAAAATAATCGGCTCGCACGGCACCTAAAATGGCACTGCCTGTATCTTGTGCAAACACCAGTTTTTGCAGGCGCTGCCCGTAGCCTTCACTAGCCAGCCAAAGCGGCGACCCATAGGGAATGCTGGCGCGGTCTACCGCAATCGAGCGACCCGGCGTGAGCGCTACGCCTTGTGCGCCTTTTGGACCAGTTTGCGCATCAGGCAAGGCTTCTTCACGGAAAAACACCACGCGCGGGTTGCTCCACAGTAACTCGTTCACACGTTGCGGGTTTTGTGCGACCCAATTCTTGATGCCTACCCATGAC
>CBDUEA010000497.1:0-1767 GCA_965365965.1 uncultured Polaromonas sp.
GTACTCAAGGATTTAGCGGCCATTTCAAGCAACTTCAGCGTCACATTCACACCCACACTCATGTTGGGCGCCATGACGATGGCAATGTCTTTGGCGATTTCAGCAATGTCAGCTTTGTGTGAAGCTTCAAGTCCCGTCGTACCAATCACCGCTTTGACGCCTAATTTGCGGCAAACCTGCAGATGCGCCATCGTGCCCTCTGGCCGCGTGAAATCAATCAAGACCTGAGACTGCCCTAAGCCAGCCATCAAATCTGCCGTGACCAACACGCCGCTGGTTTGTCCAAGGTATGCCACTGCATCAGCATTGATAGCAGAAGATGTAGCAATATCAACGGCTCCAGACAAAACACAATCATTTGAAGCGCGTACCGCTTCAATCAGCATATGCCCCATGCGGCCTGTCGCACCAGCAATGGCAATTCGCAATGGTTCACTCACTTTTGCGTGCCTTCAGCAGCTTTCAACTCTTGCTCGGTCATTTCCGGTTTAGAAGTCGCTTTGCTGCCTGACAAAGTGTCTACAAACTCTTGCTCCGTAGGCATGTTGCTGCCGTCAATTTTGTCAAGCACATCGCCATTGAAGTAGACGGTGAGCTTGTACTTGGGCGTATCAATCCCTTGGCGTTTCAAGCTGAACACGTACTCCCAACGATCTGCATGAAAAACGCTCACCAGCAGTGGCGTGCCTAAAATATCCATAACCTGTGCACGTGGCATGCCAAGTTTGAGGGCATTTACTTGTTCTTTTGACACAAAATTGCCTTGCGCCACATCTGCTTTGTAAGGAAATGACGGGACGTAGCTGCAAGCCACACATAAAGCACATAAGCCACTGAGTAAAGTCAGTTTGAGCGGGCGATGAATGCCCTGCATTGAAGTGAGGTTTAGACGTGTAGTATTCATGGCAGTCAAATGAGACAGCGGATAGCCGTCTGGTAGTGGTATTGAACAGGTAGCGATATGATGGGATCATTGTAGCGTTGGAACAGGCTAGTAAAAATAACTATGAACACGATAGACGAACTTAAAAATACCGGGTTGAAAGCAACCTTGCCGCGCTTGAAAATTTTGGAAATTTTCCAAAAAGGCGTGCCGCGTCATATGACTGCTGAAGATGTTTTCCGTATTTTGCTGCAAGAGCACACTGACATCGGCTTAGCCACCGTTTATCGGGTCCTGATGCAATTTGAGCAGGCCAGTATTTTGACGCGCAGCAGTTTTGATGGCGGCAAAGCGGTTTACGAGCTCAACGAAGGTCACCACCATGACCATTTGGTTTGCCTAGACTGCGGCAAAGTGGAGGAGTTTTTTGATGAGGAAATCGAAAAAAGGCAGAAAGCAATTGCCAAATCTAAAGGTTTTACGATTGCTGACCATGCGCTTAGCTTGTACGCCAACTGCACCAAAGTGAAGTGCCCCAACTTGGTCAAAGGACAGGTCACACGCTGAAAAAAGTCCACAGTGAACCTGGAAAAAATCTAGGTAGTGGTCAGCTTAGGAGCCCAACTCCATGACCTTGCGTTGTCGCTCAGCAAAGTCTTCGTAGGTGTCGATACCGCGCAGCTGCAAGATGGTGTTGCGCACAGCCGCTTCAACCAGCACGGCAATATTGCGACCCGCCACGACTTGAATCACAACTTTGCGCATTGGAATACCAATCACATCTTGCGTTAAAGGTTCTGCGGGCAAGCGCTCATACTCACGGTCAAAGGTTTCGCGCCTGACAAGATGCACAATCATTTTTAAGCGCACCCGTCGTCTAACAG
>CBDUEA010000498.1:0-1764 GCA_965365965.1 uncultured Polaromonas sp.
TTTGTGACGATTCAAAATCGGCCGAGATTGCGTTGATCGACCACCACGTGGACTACCTCGCCCGCACCATCAAGGGCATTGATGGTGGAACGGTGGAGGCCTTGAGCATCCATGCCCCTTGTAAAGCGCTGAACACCGAGATTGGCGTGCATTTGATGGTTTATGATTTTGACGACTTGCGTGGCGCGCTCAAAGCCGACAGCCAAGGCCGCAGTCCGCGCGGAGATGCGGCGGCAGTAGCCCTGTTGCTGACGGCATGAGCCGGCTTGAGCTACTATCAAGTGGAATTCAGACATCCAAACCCTAAGCAATATGACATTACCCAGCCAAGATTCTTCCAAAACCGCTCAGCCCGAACGCAGACGCCTGCTTGGCGTGAGCATGGGCGTGGCCACTTTGGCGGCAGTGAGTGGTGCTGCTGGCTATTGGCTACAAAACCGCAATGCACCGCAGGCCACGACTGTAACACCGGCTGTTGCGGACGACTTAGATGAGCTTTGGAAACAAACATACGACACGCCCACGGGCAGCCAGCTGGCCATGCAAAGCTTACGCGGCAAACCGTTGCTGGTTAATTTTTGGGCGACATGGTGCCCACCATGCGTCGATGAATTACCTTTATTGGAGCGCTTCTTCGTCGAAAACAAGGCTAAAGGCCTTCAAATGGTAGGTTTAGCTGCTGACAAACCAGAAGCTGTACGTACTTTTATGCAAAAAATGCCCCTGAGTTTTCCCGTTGGCATGCTGGGCATGGCTGGTGTTACACTGAGCAAGTCCTTGGGCAACCTGACGGGCGGCTTACCTTTTTCTGTGATGGTGGCTGCTAATGGCGCCGTGATGCAACGTAAAATGGGACGTCTCACTGAAGCTGATTTAGGGCTATGGGCTCGCAATGCCGGCTAGTTTCCACACAAAACACAGCCCCATAAAAAAATTATTTTCAATAAAATAACGAAAATTAATAGCCAATTAACCGAAGTAGATGTAAATTAGCCAAATTTCAGGTAAATTCGGCACTTCGTTAAAAATATCACGCTCTGATTTTCAGACCTCTAGAAAGAGACTTCTCATGGATTTGCGAAAACTAAAAACATTGATCGACTTGGTGTCTGAGTCGAATGTCACTGAACTTGAAATCACCGAGGCTGAAGGCACGGTACGCATCGTTAAAGGCGGCGGCACGGTTCAATACGCACAAAACTACGCACCAGCGATGAATATGCAACCCATGCAGGGTATGCCTATGCAAGTGGCTGGGCCAGCATCAGGCATTGAAGCTGCTCCTATTCCGGCCGCAGAAGCTGCACCCGCAGGGCACAACGTAAAGTCACCCATGGTGGGCACGTTTTACCGAGCTTCTAGCCCAGGTGCAAAGTCTTTTGTTGAAATTGGTGATATTGTTAAAGTAGGTGACACTGTTTGCATCATTGAAGCAATGAAGATTTTGAATGAGATTGAGGCTGATATGTCTGGCACCGTGTCGCAAATCTTGTGCGAAAACGGTCAAGCGGTTGAGTATGGACAGCCAATGTTGGTGATTGTTTAAGCAATCTAGCCAAAGCGCGCTCTAAGTGAACTTTTCAAACTAACTGCTCAAAGACAGGCCCATGTTCAAAAAAATACTGATCGCCAACCGTGGTGAAATTGCGCTGCGCATCCAGCGCGCCTGCCGTGAACTCGGTGTCAAAGCCGTGATGGTTTATTCCGAAGCAGACAAAGATGCCAAATACGTCAAATTGGCTGACGAAGCGGTTTGCATTGGCC
>CBDUEA010000499.1:0-1754 GCA_965365965.1 uncultured Polaromonas sp.
TGTGGCGCAGGCCCAGACCGTAGGTCTGGGTACGGCCGATGCTGCTGCCCACTGGGGCAAGCATTGCCAGGTTGTCGTAGTTCTTGGTGCTTTGTGCGCCTGCATACAGGGTCGAACGCTTGCTCAGAGCGTACAGAGCCTGAATACCGAAGCCGGAACTCTTGCCAAGCGTGTCACCCTTGGACTGTGCATAGCCAGCGCTCAGGGTGGTGGCACCCAGAGGAACAGCAACGCTCAGGTTCCACTCTTTTTGTGCGTTCAGCGACACGCCAGGAGCGATGTCCTTGAACTTGGCACGGTTGAAGCCGGCGCCGACGCGAACAACACCAAGGTCGTAGGCAGTGCTGATCAGCGTATTTTCCAGAGCTGGTTTGGTGCCAGCGCCAAAGAGACCCACAGAGTTAACTTCAGTTTCAGACTGGTAGCCTCCCGACACCAGCAGCGGGCCATTAGCGTACTTCAGATAGGCAGAAATCGTCTTGCTGGCACTGTTAGCCTGGGTCTTGTCCTCGCCTAAGGCGTACATCAGCGAGCCGCTGAAGCCGCCGAAGTTAGGCGATACGTACTTCAGGCTGTTGTTGAAACGTGTGTTGTAGCCCACCCAAGTGGTGGGGCGGTTCAGCAAAGTGCTCACTGCCTCGGCAGTCGTAAAGTCATCGTAAACGCGAGGGCCGTTGTTAGTGTTCGAAGGATCGAACAATGACTGACCCATCATGGAATGGTCACCAGAAACGTCGTCGTAGGAGCTGGAGTTGCGACCAATGGTCACCGTACCGAAGCCGCTGGAGATACCGACATTAGCCCGACGGCCAAACAATGCGCCTTGCGAGGAAGCACCGTTAGATAAGTTAAAACCGCTTTCCAGGTTACCCACGACAGACATGCCACCGCCAATATCTTCCTTGATGCGCAGGCCCCAACGCGAACCGCTCAGGCCACCCGATTCGATTTGAGTTTGTGAAAAGCTCTGGATCGTGCCATTTGGTTGCGCGATATTCGTCTTGTAGCTCTGGATGTTGCCGTCAAGCACACCGTATAGGGTCACGGTGGATTGAGCATGGGCAACACCGACCATTGCACCGAATGCTGCCAAAGCGATAAGGGTCTTTTTCATTTGAGATTTTCTAAAGTTAAACATAAGGCTCCGGTACCAGGAATGCATACAACTTTCACTTTTGGAAAAGCCAGCAAAAACCCGAATCACCTCTCCTTTATGAAAATTTATTTCATAACACCATACAGCCTCATCTCGCAAAAAATGCGGGCCGCTGTCTTGCACCACACTGGTGGCACTAGTCGCCGGTCTACATTGCGCACGAAGTGAAAACGGCGTCATTCATGGTCTTGCCGCTAAGCGATCCGACGTACTGCACTGCCGTGATGATGATGTGCGCTGCCATGTTGGACGCCTGTAAGGTAGGCACCCGTTAACTGCATGGCGCCTACCCCATCAGCATCGAAAGATGACAATAACTTTTCAAGAAGTGCCGAAGTGCGAATATAAGTTTCATCGTGGGTACAGCAAGCTTTCAATACTATTTCCAAAACTCTGGCACCGTAAAACGGCGCTGAAGTGTGGCAGTGCAGTTAAAGCTTGAGTTCGCGGTTTGCACCGCTTCTTTTTAAATGCCACTTGCGTTGATCTGGCACAGACATGGCCATAAAAAATCCGCCCCAAGTTGCCAAGGGGCGGATTTTCAAGTCTTATCTTAAAACTGGTCTTAGACCAGCTTCAAATTAGAACGAGTGGCGAA
>CBDUEA010000500.1:0-1749 GCA_965365965.1 uncultured Polaromonas sp.
GCAAGCCGGTCGAATCGTTATTTTGGTGGACGAAGAAGACCGTGAAAATGAGGGCGATCTGGTTCTAGCCAGCGACCACGTTACTGCTGATGCTATCAATTTTATGGCTCGCTTTGGCCGTGGTTTGATCTGCCTGACGCTGACACGCGAGCGTTGCGAACTTTTGCAATTACCACCGATGGCAGCGCGCAATGGCGGCAAATACTCGACTGCTTTCACTGTGTCGATTGAAGCGGCCGAAGGCGTGACCACGGGCATCTCTGCCGCCGACCGCGCTTGCACCGTGCAAGCCGCCGTGGCCAAAAATGCCACCGCACAAGACTTGGTGCAACCGGGTCATATCTTCCCCTTGCAAGCAGTTGATGGTGGCGTGCTGATGCGTGCTGGCCATACAGAAGCAGGTTGCGATTTAGCCGCTTTGGCAGGCTGTTCACCCAGTGCCGTGATTTGCGAAATCATGAAAGACGACGGCACCATGGCGCGTTTGCCAGATTTGCAGGTGTTTGCAGCAGAGCATGGCCTCAAAATTGGCACGATTGCCGATTTGATTGAGCACCGCAGCCGCACCGAGTCTTTGATTGAAAAGGTCGGCACACGTACGCTGCACACCTCGTTTGGTGAGTTCACCGCTTCCGCCTACCGCGACAATGCCAGCGCTGGCGTGCATTTGGCTTTGGTCAAAGGCCAATGGACTCCTGGCGACACCGTGCTCACGCGTGTGCATGAGCCTTTGTCGGTGCTGGACTTGCTCGACCAAGGCCGCGTGATGCACTCTTGGAGTTTGGACGAAGCTTTGTCTCGCGTGGCGCAAGAAGGACAAGGCGTGGTGGTTTTGCTCAACTGCGGCGAAAGTGCCGCTCAATTGTTGGCCCAATTTGACGGCTCAGCAAAACCAGCCCAAGCCCCTGAACGTGGCCGGATGGATTTGCGAACTTATGGTATTGGCGCTCAAATTTTGCGCGACTGCGGTGTCAAAAAAATGACCTTGATGGGCAAACCACGCCCTATGCCCAGCATGACAGGTTACGGTTTAGAGGTGGTTGGCTACTTGCCTAAATCAAGCAAGTAAGTACGTCAGACCCAAATTTAAGAATACAAAAAGGACACCTATGTTCGGCGCAGAAAAAGGCGGATTATCCGCAGCAGATCACAAGCTTGACGGCAAGAAACTCTACATTGGCATCGTACAAGCGCGCTTCAATGAAGGCGTCACCAACACCTTGGTGGAAGCCTGCAAAGCCGAATTGCTCGCGCTGGGCGTGCTTGCCAAACACATTGACCACATCACCGTGCCTGGCGCATTAGAAGTGCCCGTGGCACTGCAAGTGCTGGCAGAGAAGGACACGTACGACGCCTTGATTGCAGTGGGTTGCATCATCCGTGGTGAGACGTATCACTTTGAACTGGTTGCCAATGAATCAGGCGCAGGCGTGAGCCGCGTTGCATTGGATTACAAATTGCCGGTTGCCAATGCGATATTGACCGTCGAGAATCAAGCCCAAGCCGAAGCTAGGCAAACCATCAACGGCACAGAGGCTGCGCGCGTGGCTGTCGAAATGGCCAATTTATTGAATGATCTGTCATGAGCGCATCCTCTCAAACCCCCAAATCATTTTTAGCATCGGATTTGGCGACCAACCCAGGTAACTCTGGCAACGCCAGCAATGCCAGCCTGAACAAACAGCGTCCGCCTCGCCAAGTCCGTACGGGCGTGACGGGCACAGGTGCGCGCAAAGCTGCTAGCAAGTC
>CBDUEA010000501.1:0-1745 GCA_965365965.1 uncultured Polaromonas sp.
ATTCAAGCCACAGCGCAGACTAGCGTACCCAGCCAACCCTTGCAGACAGTAGCCGTTGGTCAAACTGCAAAATCTACACCAGACCCCCAGCCAGAGCCTAAAGAGCCGCCAGCAGCGCTTGAACCCGTTTTAGAGGCTGTTTTAGCTCAAAAAAGCGATAAAACAGCTAAAATTGACTCAAATTTTACTGTAGCCGGCGTAATTGTTGATGATTTAGCTCCTAAATTTGTAGCGATTCCTGTTCGGGTGCAATCAACGCCGAGCGAGCGCACAGAGCAGCGGACGGAGCGTGCCAGCACCAACTCCGCCCTTGCACCGGCTGAATTGGTGCTTACACCGGAAGGCGACTATTGGTTTGCAGCGGTACAGCAGCTTTTAGCCACAGAGGCGATTGCCGCCTTGGTGCGGGAGCTAGCGTTGCAGTCACAGTTGGTAGCGCGAGCGCAGACATCAACGACACAAGACTGGTTACTGCGCATTGAGCGTGAATCACTGAGCCAAAGCGGTAGCCCTGAAAAGCTGCAATTGGCGCTTGAAGGCATTGGTCACAACGTACGTTTGAGCGTTGAAATCGGCCCGGCCAGTGACACCCCAGCCAAACGCTTGACGGCCGCTGCGGCTGAAAGACAGCGCATGGCACAAGATATCATCACCCAAGACGCTTTTGTGCAGCAGATGGTGCATGACTATGGTGCAAAAATCGTTCCCGGTAGTATCAAAGTCAGTGCGGCTTAAACACTGCATAAACGCAGCTTAAACGCGACTGTTACGGCAAAATTCATATCAAATACAACGTTTATTTAACTCTAAAGCTAAGGAAATACCATGTTCAACAAAGGTCAACTCGCCGGACTCATGAAGCAAGCGACTGCAATGCAAGAAAACATGAAAAAGGCTCAAGAGGAGCTTGCTAACTCAGAAGTGATTGGTGAGTCTGGCTCTGGCTTGGTCAAAGTCACCATGTCTGGTAAACACATTGTCAAACGCGTGGCGATTGACCCCAGCCTGCTGGCGGATGACAAAGACATGTTGGAAGACTTGGTGGCCGCAGCCTTCAACGATGCGACACGCCAACTTGAAGTGGCAAGTGAAGCGAAAATGGGCAGTGTCTCCAAAGGCATGCCCGGACTCCCAGGCGGCATGAAGTTCCCGTTCTAAAACGACCTTAACTGCGTGGCCAGTCAACAAAACAGCGCTTTAGACGCACTGATTCAAGCTTTGCGCCGTTTGCCAGGTGTAGGGCTGAAATCTGCCACGCGGATGGCGTTTCATCTTTTGCAGCACGACCGTGCGGGCGCGCAGATGATGGCGCAAGCCTTGAACCAAGCGGTTGCCCAGGTTTTGCATTGCAGCCTGTGCAACACTTTCACGCAAACCGAGGTCTGCGCAACTTGCCAAGACGCCACGCGTGACCAAACGCGGCTCTGTGTGGTGGAAACACCCGCAGATCAGTTGGCTTTGGAGCGCACGGGCGCATACAAAGGTTTGTATTTTGTTTTGATGGGCAAGCTCAGCCCCTTGGATGGCATTGGACCCAACGACATAGGCTTGCAAAAATTGTTTCAACGTGTTGCGCCGCAATCCATTGAACAGGATCAAAACCCTACGGGAAAGTCAAAAACAACGAACGCGATCATGGAAGTGATTTTGGCAACCAATTTCACGGCTGAAGGTGAAACAACGGCGCATGTTATCAGTGAAGGTTTGAAAGCCCGGGGTATCACCGTGACGCGCTTGGCACGTGG
>CBDUEA010000502.1:0-1736 GCA_965365965.1 uncultured Polaromonas sp.
CCCCTGCAGTGTGAATGCAGTGCTCTACCCCTGAGCTAACCGCCCTGAATCTGGTTCAGTGTAGCCTGTGATTATACATACTTTATAGCCGCACTTAGCCTTCAACAGAAGTGATTAGATACTCACTGTTCGCCAAACCGTCTTGCTTTTGCTGGCTTTGTCTATTTGCACCAAAACATCTTCATGCGCAGCAGCTTCTTGGTCATTGGCTAGCAAAACGTCCAGTTTAAAGCTGCTCAATTCGATTTGTATCAACGTACTGCCATCTCCATGTGAAGTGCCAGCATCGATCATCAAGGCATCTTGACCACGCGTAAGATTGATATAAACATCAGCCAGAAGTTCGGCGTCCAAAAGCGCCCCATGCAGGGTGCGACCAGAGTTGTCTACACCCATGCGGTCGCACAAGGCATCAAGTGAGTTTCGTTTACCTGGAAACATGTCTTTGGCCATCACCAAGGTGTCGACCACGCTGGCAACCACGGTTTTGAAGGGTGGCTGACCTATCAACTCCAACTCTTTGTTCAAAAAACTCAAGTCAAAGGGCGCGTTGTGGATGATGATTTCAGCACCAGCGCAGTAAGCCATCAAATCTTCAGCCACTTCTGAGAATTTGGGTTTGTCGCGTAAAAACTCGTTGCTGATGCCGTGAACCTTCAACGCATCTTCATGGCTGTCGCGTCCCGGATTGAGGTAAAAATGTTTGTTGTTGCCCGTCAGCTTGCGGTTAACCAGCTCAACGCAGCCAATTTCAATCACGCGGTCGCCATTGGCTGCGGAAAGACCAGTGGTTTCTGTGTCTAAAAAGATTTGACGCATGTTTTTTGCTCTCTAGCTAGCTATCTCAATGGTTCTCTAGTGATTCTCTTTAGCGTGGTTGATCGAGTATTTAGGAATCTCTACCGTCACGTCCGTTTGGGCCAAAATGGCTTGGCAGCTCAAACGGGAATTTGGCTCTAAACCCCAGGCGCGGTCTAACAAATCTTCTTCGGCTTCTTCCAATTCACCAAGGGACTTCATCCCGGCGCGCACGATCACGTGGCAAGTTGTGCAGGCGCAGCTCATGTCGCAGGCGTGTTCAATGTTAATGTGGTTGTCTAACATCGCCTCGCAAATGGAAGTGCCTGCGGGTGCGGTGATACTGGCGCCTTGCGGGCAATACTCGGCGTGCGGAAGGATGGTGATGATGGGCATGGGGCGTTCAGTATCTCAATAGGTTCTAAATGGATTCAATGTTTTTGCCAGCCAAGGCCTGCTGAATGCCTCGGTTCATGCGCATGGCGGCAAAGGCTTCTGTGCCATTGGCTAGTGCCTTGGTCGCGGCTTCTACAACGGCGGCGTCATCAGAGGATTTGGCCGCCATGAGCGCAGCAGACAATTGGTTGATATGGTCGCGCTCTGCGGCGCTTAACAAATCTGCATCGACGGCCAAGGCGCTTTCAATCGCCAAAATCATGCGGTCGGCATCCACGCGGGCTTCGACCAAAGCGCGGCTCTTCATGTCTTCTTGCGCGGTGGCAAAGCTGTCTTTCAGCATCTGGGCGATTTGGTCGTCCGTTAAACCATAAGATGGTTTGACGACAATGGCCGCCTCGACGCCACTGCCCTGTTCCTTGGCGGCCACGCTGAGCAAACCGTCTGCATCAACCGTGAAGGTAACGCGAATCCGCGCCGCACCCGCTGACATGGGCGGAATGCCGCGCAGTTCAAAGCGCGCCAAACTGCGGCAATCGGCG
>CBDUEA010000503.1:0-1731 GCA_965365965.1 uncultured Polaromonas sp.
CGAGGAAGAAATCAAAAAAGCTTATCGCAAACTCGCGATGAAGCACCACCCCGACCGCAATCAAGACGACAAAAGCAAGGTCGCTGAAGCCAAATTCAAGGAAGCCAAAGAAGCCTACGAGATGCTGAGCGATCCGCAAAAGAAAGCGGCCTATGACCAATATGGTCACGCGGGCGTTGACCCCAACCGTGGCGGTGCTGGTGCAGAAGGTTTTGGCGGATTTGCAGAAGCTTTTGGCGATATTTTTGGTGATGTATTTGGTGGTGGTGGCGCACGTGGTGGGCGTCAAGGCGGCCGCCAAGTCTACCGAGGTGGTGATTTAAGCTACGCCATGGAAGTGACACTGGAAGAAGCGGCCCTTGGTAAAGACGCACAAATTCGTATCCCAAGTTGGGATGACTGCACGACCTGTCATGGCACCGGTGCAAAACCAGGTACCAAAGTGGTCACCTGCACCACCTGCCATGGCCATGGTCAGGTTCAGATGCGCCAAGGTTTCTTCAGTGTGCAACAAACCTGCCCTACCTGCAAAGGCAATGGCAAGCTCATTCCTGAACCCTGCTCAGCCTGCATGGGTGTGGGTAAAACCAAAACCAACAAAACACTGGAAGTCAAAATTCCTGCTGGCATAGACGACAACATGCGCATCCGTTCGACGGGCAACGGCGAACCGGGCACGAATGGCGGCCCTCCGGGTGATTTGTACATCGAAATTCGTCTGAAGAAACACGATATTTTTGAACGCGAAGGTGACGATTTGCACTGCTCGGTGCCGATCAGCTTCACAACCGCCGCATTGGGCGGTGAGATAGAGGTGCCCACTTTGGCGGGTAAAGCGGCGATTGACATACCTGACGGTACACAAGCGGGCAAACAATTCCGCCTGCGAGGCAAAGGCATCAAAGGCGTACGCTCCAGTTATCCGGGAGATTTATACTGCCACATCAGTGTTGAAACTCCCGTCAAGCTCACGGAGCATCAACGCAAGCTGCTCAAAGAGTTTGACGAGTCGCTCAAAAAAGGCGGCGCCAAGCACTCCCCCAACAGTGACAGCTGGGCTGACAAGTTGAAAGGTTTCTTTAAAGTTTAAATGATTTAAATGATTTAAATTTTATTGATTTTATTCAGCGTATTTTATGAATAATTTGCTATTTATTTTATAGCAAAATGCACTTTCATTGTACGTAACGTATTCAGAGACAATACAACCCATGTTTTTGAAATCTCTAGGCAGTTTGAACAAGCCGATTCATCCGACTTGGCTCATTGTTCTAACCAGTATTTGGCTGGCAACAGTGGGCAATCTGGCCCTTTGGCAAGAGTTTTCTCGTTTGCCAGAGATGAATGATTTGCGGGCCTTGTGGTTTGGCACGGCCTTTGTCTTGCTCATTGCTGCGTTGGTCAGCATCTTGCTCAGCGTGTTGTGCTGGCGTTGGACGCTCAAAACCGTGCTTTCCATCTTTTTAATCGCTACGGCTTTGGGCGGTTACTTCATGTTGACCTATGGCGTCGTGATTGACAGCACGATGATGGTTAACGTCATGCAAACCGATTTACGTGAATCGCGCGACTTGGGTAGCTGGAAAATGTTGCTAACCATTTTGCTATTTGCCATCGCGCCGATGGTGTGGCTTTGGCGCAAACCCGTCAAACATCTCTCCGTGCTTCGACAGCTCGGGAACAACATTCTCATTTTTGTAACCGGGCTGATTTTGTCTGTCCTGGCTGTAT
>CBDUEA010000504.1:0-1725 GCA_965365965.1 uncultured Polaromonas sp.
TCACGCAGTTTTCCAGAATGTCGCGAATTTCCGCCTCAGTGCTGCGGCCATGCGCTGCAGCTCGCACGCGCAAGGCTCGGTGTACCTCGGCCGGAACATTGCGAATAGTAAGAATAGCCATTGCTTTCATCTCCTTTTACATGCATTCAATGCTGTCATTTTATAAAAATGACAGCATTGAAGCAAGCGCTGAAGTTGTAGCAGGGGAGGAAAGCGCCATGGGCACACGCTTTTGAGCTGCCTATGCGGCAGTGAACAGGAGTTCCACCCATAAGGTGACTTTTCTAAGCTGCCTTTCGGCAGTGGCTTGAACCTTACCACCAAGAAATGGCCTTAGACTTGTCTCAAATAGTTGATAGTTTATAACTATAAGTTGACTGGATAAAAATTTGGCTAAAGAATGAAGTTGTATTTCAAAAGTCCGCCAGACTTGGCACGCGGCTGGCGGTTTCATGAAGTGTTGGGTTTTGACAGACAAGGAGGACTGAATTGGAAAACAAAAAAGAATCCACTGAGCGCAGCCAGCGAATACGCCAGGCTATGCAGGCCCATGTGGCCAGCCGACTCGCCAGGGCATTGTCAAAGTGGGACGGCAAGAACGACGCCCTGGCGCGTCAGGGCATTGCTGATGCTCACGAAAAATACCAACTGGCAACCATTCTGGAAAAAGGCAGCAATGCCAATGGAATGGCCATTGCCACGCACATTGCCAAAGGCATTCATCCCGATCTGAAAATCAAACAGGTCACCAATCTTTCGGTGCGTTTTCACGAGCTTGCAACACTCGATGAGGTCGGCTCACACGTTTTGAATTCGCAAGACAGCCTTGCGGATGCCACGGGCGATGGTGCGTACAACGCTGCTGCCTACGAGCTGTATTTGTTGCTGGATTGCAAGGTGGAAAGTACCACCTTGGGGGCGCTCCTGCAGTCTGGCGATGCGGACGCGGTAAATGCCCTTGGGCACGAATCTGCAGAAGCAGAAAAGCTGGCAGAAAAACTTGTTTTTGTACTGCAGAGCAAGTGCGCCAAGCCCACGGTACAAACGCTCAACAAGCAGATTTACTGGTTTTCAGGCAGCAACCCGGCCAACGACAACGACTATTGCTTGCTGGTGCCGTTGTATCCGGCTTCGCTGGTACACCAAGCCTATTTGCAGATTCATCCCACAAGATACGGCTTGGAAAATCTGGCTGCGCGCAAGGCAAAGCGCGACGGAAAAGCACATGAACACGCCTATGAAGAGTACCGGGATTGGGCACTCCAAAAGATGGGCGGCACCAAGCCTCAAAACATATCGCACTTGAACAGCGAACGCAGGGGCGACAACTACCTTCTCTCATCCTTGCCGCCGCCCGCCTGGAAACCCAGTCCGCGTTATCTGCCGGTGCATTGCAGTTCAGCGTTTGACCGGGCCTTTGGCGCGCGGCCCGCAGTGCGCAACACGGTCAAAGCCTTTCTGGCGTTTTTGCTGACCGACCCAGAGCCCAATCGCCACACCAGTCAAAAGAGGGACGATTTTCTGGACAGTCTGGTAGACGAAATGGTCATTTACACAGCAGAGATGCAATCCCAACCCGCAGGCTGGAGCCTCGATGACCGCTACGACGAATTGGCATTGCCAGAAAAGCTATGGCTGGACCCGGAGCGGGCAGAGATGCCGCAAGAAATAGAGTTTGCACAGCATTGGCACCTCAAAGACTGGCCGAAACAAGTGGGAAAACGA
>CBDUEA010000505.1:0-1724 GCA_965365965.1 uncultured Polaromonas sp.
GTGATCAAATAGTTGGCCATCACACGCTGCCAGCGCAGCTTGTCTGCCTTGGGCACCGCCGCGTAGCCATAGCCGGGCAAATCGGCCAAAACGGCATCCATCACGCCATGCTTGCCCAGACTAAACAGGTTGATGCTTTGCGTGCGACCTGGTTTTTTGGAGGCAAAAGCCAAACGATGTTGGTGCGTCAAGGTGTTGATGCAGGTTGACTTGCCGGCATTTGAGCGGCCCACAAAGGCAATTTCTGGCACATCTAGCGGTGGTAAAAACTGCAATTGCGGTGCGGTGGTCAAAAACTTGGCCGTGTGCATCCAGCCCATCGCAATTTTTTGGGCAGCAGCCAGTTCAGCCGCAGGGCTGAGGGGGGTGGTAGGTACAGGCGTGACAGGGGAGGCAACAATAGAGGGCAAGACAGCGGCAGATGCTGTCGTCGTGGAAGGGGGCAGCGGGGTAGACATGACCCTATTAGAACCCAGAACCAAGTTTTGACACCCAACTTAGCGGTCTTTATGGTCGTTTTAACTAGAAAGAGCAGCGCTCATTGTAGAATCACCCAGTTTTGCACAATTTTCAATTTGCGTGCCGTTTCGACCGATTTTTGATTTATATAGAGTAATTGACCTTTGATATGAAGCCTTTAATTTCTACGCTCACTACCCTTTTGATGGCTGCTTTGGTAAGCGCCGCTTCTGTTTCAAGCTTTGCTGCTGATGAAAAAGCGACAGAGAAAAAGCCAGAAGCCGCAGCAGCTAAACCTGAAGCGCTCGCTGCAAAGGCAGAGCCCGCTAAAGTTGCTAAGCCAGATTTGGTGAAAGGCGAAGCCAGCTACACGGCCGTTTGTGCAGCTTGCCACGCCGCTGATGGTAATTCAGGCACACCTGCTTACCCTAAGCTGGCGCAACAACATCCTGAGTATTTGGTGAAGCAACTGCAAGAATTCAAATCAGGCAAACGCAATAATGCGATCATGAAAGGCTTTGCGACCACGTTGAGCGATGAGGATATGAAAAATATTTCGTATTGGGTCGCTAGCAAAAAGGCTAAAACTGGTTTTGCCAAAGACAAAGAACTCGTTGCTTTGGGTGAAAAAATTTACCGTGGCGGCATTTCTGACCGTCAAGTCCCAGCTTGCGCAGGCTGTCACAGTCCAAATGGCGCTGGCATTCCCGCCCAATACCCGCGGTTGGGTGGACAACATTCTGACTACACCATTGCTCAGCTCACCACTTTCCGTGACGGTGTCAGAAAAAACAGCCTTCAGATGACGCAAGTTGCAGCCAAATTGAATGATCGTGAGATCAAAGCCGTCGCTGACTATATTGCAGGACTGCGTTAAGCACTGATTGGTTCTGTGTTTTTAACACTGAACTAATTGCAATAAAACGGGTCAAATCCACACCCAAGTAAGGGCGGGCTTATCGTTAGATAGTCCCGCCTTTGTTTTGTGCCAACATATACAGTTAATCATGTCAGTATCAACCCACGGTCTTCGCCTTCACAAAGGCTCCCATGCATTTCGTTTAGGGGTGGAGTTGCTGTCGTCTATGCGGTTTTCAATATCGCTGTTGACGGTAATTTGCATTGCTTCAGTGATTGGTACGGTCCTCAAGCAAAACGAAGCGGCTGGAAATTACGTTAACCAGTTTGGCCCCTTTTGGGCAGAGGTGTTTTCAGCCGCCAGTCTGAATACGGTCTACAGCGCTTGGTGGTTTTTGTTGATTTTG
>CBDUEA010000506.1:0-1710 GCA_965365965.1 uncultured Polaromonas sp.
CGCCCTGAAATTGAATGTGTGATTCACTTGCATGCACCTTGGGGCGTCGCACTTTCCATGTTGCCACAGGGTCTTTTGCCGAGTTCACAGTGGGCGATGCGTCTTTATGGTCGCTTGGGCCGGCATGCTTATGAAGGTCTTGCGTTAGGGTCTGATGAGCAGCGGCGATTGGTAGAGAACTTGGGCAGCTTGGACGGACTAATTCTTGACAACCATGGTACTTTGACAGTCGGTCGCACGGTGGCTGAAGGGTTCATGTTGATGCACTTGCTCGAACGTGCAGCGAAAGCGCAGTTGCTTGCAATGGCCGCAACTGCTGGTCAGATACAAGTGGTGAACGCCGCAGACGCTGAACGAACTTATCGTCAATGGGTTGGTGATGGGAGCGAATGGGATGGTGACGTCGAGTGGCCCGCATTGCTGCGACGCGTCGATCGGCTATCGCCTGGATTTCGGGACTAATCCATCATGCTCGGTCTTGTTTTACTTTACGTCGGCGCAGTACTATTCATCAATGGCCTGACGATGCTCGGCAAGATTGCGCCTAGAGAGGCCGCGGTCATGAATCTGTTCGCTGGAGGCATATCGCTTTTTGTCAGTTTGCTCCAAATCTCCTCTGGTGAGGTTTCGTTGGTGCGAGTAGCTGCCTTCGGTCTTCTGTTTTCGTTTACTTACCTGTGGGTTGCCTATGTCAACCTGACCGGACAAGATGGTCGTGGGCTGGGTTGGTTTAGTTTGTTTGTGGCGGCTACAGCAGCTTTTGTTACGGGCGACGCTTTTGGTAGCGCAAGTGGACTCACGCAAAATCTTCTTGCTGCATGTTGGGCCGCATGGACCATTTTGTGGTTTTGTTACTTTGTCATTGGCGGATTGAAGCAAAGTTCTTGGATTCGACCAGTCGCTTGGTTAACGATCATTCAAGGAATTTTTACAGCATGGCTGCCAGGTTTTTTAATGCTCAGCGGTCGTTTGCCGCAATAAACTTGTAAATCCTAGTGCTCTTTCAGCCACCAATCGCCAGCCATTGATTGCCTAAGAAATGATATGAAGTGTGTAACCTTGGTTGAGATCAACTTGGGTGATGGATACACGGCATGGACGTCTTGAGCGGGCAAGATGTGATCGGTCAACACCGGAACCAATGCACCATCAGCCACCAGATCATGTGCAACATACCAAGGCAACACAGCAAGCCCCATGGTATCTAGAGCTGCTTCCAGTACGGCTGATAGGTTGTTCGTGTGCAGTCTGCCATTAACAGGCACCGACACCACTTCCCCGCTGGGTCCCGTAAAGCTCCATCTATTGTCGCCTTGTACGCTGCTGTAGATCACGCAGGTATGCCTGTCAAGATCCGACGGAACCAGTGGCGCTGGTTGCTGCGCTAAGTATTTTGGTGACGCAACTGTCACCCAAGGGTTGGTGCCCAGATAGCGTGCACCTAAAGTTGAATCAGCCAAGGGCCCCATGCGGATCGCCAAATCAAGACCTTGTTCGACTAAATTAATGTATCTGTCATCAAAACTGAGATCGATGCCCACGCCTGGGTTTTCCCGCATGTAGCGCAATACCAAAGGCACCATCACTCGGCGACCGAAAGCCACCGATGTACTAATGCGTATGCGCCCACCAATTCCACTTTGCAATAAGGTAGCAGGATTCTCTGCATCCTCAACATCGCGCGAGATGCGCTTGCATTTTTCATAGTAC
>CBDUEA010000507.1:0-1693 GCA_965365965.1 uncultured Polaromonas sp.
AGGGAGAGTTGCACAGCCTCGGCTCGCTCGTCGATGCTTAGATAACCGTTGCGGGAGCTGAGGGCTAGGCCGTCGTCGGCGCGTTGGGTTTCTCCACCCACAATGTCAATCGGCAAGGCAAATTGCTTGACCATGCGTTTGATGACCATCAACTGCTGGTAGTCTTTTTTGCCAAACAAAGCGGTGCGGGTGCCTTGCGCTTCTGAGAAAACGCAAGTGAAGAGCTTCATCACCACCGTGCTCACGCCCACAAAAAAACCGGGGCGGAAGTGCCCTTCCAAAATGTCAGCCACCTCTGCCGGTGGCGAGATTTTGAAGGTTTGCGGTTCGGGGTACAGTTCGCGCTCCGTTGGCGCAAACACCACATTGCAACCGGCTGCCTCTAACTTGGCACAATCTGCCTCCAGCGTGCGCGGGTAAGTGTCAAAGTCCTCGTGCGGGGCAAACTGCAAGCGGTTCACAAAAATGCTGGACACCGTCACGTCGCCCAAAGGCTTGGCTTGCTTGATCAGCGCCAAATGCCCTGCGTGCAAATTGCCCATGGTGGGGACGAACGCGGGGTGTTTGAAGTTTTGCAGGTGCTGGCGCAGGTCAGCAATGGTATGGGCGATGTACATGTTTAAATTTTTTACTATGAACTTAATAGCTAATTAGTCAATAAATACGCAGACTATATGTATATTTACCTTTAATTTCGATGGTTTGCATTACCGCATCAAACGTTGCATTAACAAGGTATTGAGATCACGCCGCGTATCCACAATCATGTAAATATACACGGCATCTGCAGTGGGCTCATAGACAACACGGTTCATGCCAGAGACGATTTGTCTGTATTGATTCAGGTTCAAACTCTCCAACTCAGGCGGCACAGCGCCCAAAAGCGGAAAGCTTGCCAAATTGCGAATGCTTTCTTTGAGTTTGGCAAACGTTTTCAGCCACGTGGCATGTGAGAAGTTTTTTACGATGTAACTTCGCAATTCCTTTAAATCTTGCTCTGCCGAGTCAAGAATGATGACCTTCATGGGTGCGTGGGTTCGCTAGTCGACTTTTGATTGGTGTCTTCAATATCCAAACGCGCAAACACATCCTCCGCATCTTTGAACTTACCCAGTTCTATCTCGCGTTTTCCAAGCGCCAATAGCTTGAGCATCGCCAGCGTGTTCTCTCGCTCTTCATAGCTTTTTACATCAATCACCACCAGTTTGGCTTCGCCGTTTTGGGTGATCAGCAGCGGCTCACGGCTCAGAGAAATATCTTTCACTATCTGTGCGGTATGGCTTTTGAGGTAACTGATGGGCTTGATGTGGGTGGAGAGTTGCATGTTGGCCTCAAGATTAAACAGCGATCGAACCAATTTTAGTCTTTATTTGGTCTCACCATGCGTGAAGCGTATTATCGGGGAATGTGCCCTCTTTAACGGCTTTCACATATGCTTCCATCGCTGCTTGCACACCACCCGCTTCTTGCATGAAGTTGCGCACAAATTTGGCGTTTTTGCCCAAGTTCACGCCCAGCATGTCGTGCAGCACCAGCACTTGGCCAGCGGTGCCGTTGCCAGCCCCTATGCCGATGGTGTGGCAGCGCGGCAGCTCCAAGGTCAAAGCGGCAGACAAGGCAGCGGGCACCATTTCCAGCACCAACATGGTCGCGCCGGCGTCTTGCAACTCGTGGGCGTGGCGCTTGAGCGTTG
>CBDUEA010000508.1:0-1688 GCA_965365965.1 uncultured Polaromonas sp.
GCAGCACCTGCGCACACAAGCAATGCGATCAGCAAGAGCGCGCCAGTGCGGTTGCGCCGCAACCATTCCGCAGTTACACGCAGGTCAGAACGAGATACGCGTTTAGGGTTATTCATGGCTGCTCCCCATTATTTTGTGCCTAGTCGCTAGCGCTGCGCAAAGAGCTGAGATCCTGCTCACTCCGCTATGCTTGTGGCGCTCGCGGCAGCAGAAACGGCTGAAGCTGGCTGTTTAGCAGCCTCCGCCACGCCGCCATCTAAGCCGATGACGATGCTGTTTTGCACACTCGCCAGCCAGTTTTGGGCTTTGCTAGTGAACACATATTGCAGCGGCTCGCCGGCTTTCATTTGCGCGTGGGTTTGCGGCACGGCCATACCAGCCATGCCCAGCGCTTGCGTTATCTGTGCCAGCGTCATGCCGACTACGGGTTCGCGCAAGCGAAGCGCTTCCATAATTTCTTCAGATGTATTGCTGCGATTGCGTCGTGCCGCTATGCTGCTGCGCTGAGCTGCATCGGTTTGGCCGTTGGCTTCCGTGACCGTGAGCGTTTTGCCGTTCTCGGTGCTACAGGCTTTGTCTTGGTAAACGGTGCGGCCGTGGCTGTCCACGCATTTGTTCAGCGCGTAAACAGGAGTGGCGGCAAGCGCTAATAAAACGGCGACAAAAACAGGTGTGCGCATAAAAGCCTCAAGTGAGTTTTGCTGGTGCTAATTGGGTTTGCATGCTGGAGCGTAAATCTTTTTTCAGCACTTTGCCAGAGGCATTCAGCGGGAATGTCTCCATTTGCACAAAGTGGCGCGGCACTTTGTAGTTGGCCATATTTTCACGCGACCAAGCCAGTAATTCTTTGGCATCAAAAGTGCTGCCAGCTTTAGGCACGATGCAGGCTACGCCGACTTCGCCCATACGCTCATTTGGAATGCCGACGACCGCCACTTGGGCAATGCTGGGGTGGTTTGAGAGCAAGCGCTCGATCTCAGCCGGGTAGCAATTAAAACCGCCGACGATGAACATGTCTTTCAGTCTGTCGGTGATTTTTAGGTAACCGCGCTCGTCCAACACGCCCACATCGCCCGTGTGCAGCCAGCCGTCTTTGATGGTTTCAGCCGTGGCGGCGTCATCATCAAAATAACCTTGCATGACGTTGTAGCCTTTGATCAGCACTTCGCCCGTGCCGCCCGCTGGCAGGGTGTTGCCGTTCTCATCAATGATTTTGATCTCAGTGCCGGGCAGCGCTTTACCGCAAAAGTTGGCCACAGTTTCAACGCTGTCATTTGGGTCGCACAAAGTGGCAAAGCCCGTACATTCGGTTTGGCCGTAAGCGGTGGTGACTTTCTTAAAGCCCAAATCATTGCGCATGCGCTCGATCAAAATCGGCGGTACAGTAGCCGCGCCCGTGACCGTGGCGTTGAGTGAGCTGATGTCAAAGTCATGCAGTTTTTCGTGCGCCAACATGGTCAAGAACAGCGTGGGTGGCCCTGGCAAGAAAGTGATTTTTTCGTCTTGTATGCGTTTCAGCACCGCTTCGGCGTCAAACACCGAATGCGGGTAACAGGTTGCGCCGCGCAAAAGCGCCGACAGCCAGCCAGCCTTGTAGCCAAAGGTGTGGAAGAAAGGGTTGATGATGAGGTAACGGTCGCCAGCGTTCAGGCCGACGACATTGGCCCACTCGTGGATAGTGCGCACAC
>CBDUEA010000509.1:0-1687 GCA_965365965.1 uncultured Polaromonas sp.
CGAGCATGGGATACGCCTCTGAGCTGGGTATGCGTCTACGGCTTAGGTGGGCTTCTGTCAGACACGCTCTATTTGGGCACGCCCAGACGTAACGGCAAACTGCGCCAGCGTAGAGATGTTGGTCTCTTTGCGTTTGACATCGTCCACCACCCGCAACGTGGTGGTGAGTTGCTTGGGGGTGAACGCCACCACACCGTAGCCTCGGTGCTTGGCGTCCGCAAAGATGAAATGCGGGTTCTCAGCCAAACGCTCGGGCACTTTGGCCTGCCCATTGCTGCCAGAGGTGATGCTGGTACCGCAAAACTCGACGCCTAGATTGGCACTGTTTTGTGCCGCTGGCGTTTGGGCGTAATCCGCTTTGACGTGCCCAACCCAGTTTTCATGCACATCGCCGCCTAAAAAAACGGCATTTTGCAAGGTGTGCTTTTGCATCGCATCCGTCAAGCGGGTGCGTGCCGCAGGGTAGCCGTCCCAGCCGTCATTGAAAAAGCTTTGTCCTGCACCAGCGCGGTTATCGCGCTGGCCAAACAGCGTTTGCGAGCCAATCACGTTCCAAGAGGTTTGACGGGTTCTTGCTTTTTCAAATTCAGCAGTCAACCAATGCTCTTGCTGTTTTCCCAAAAAGGTGCGTTGTGGGTCGTTCCAAACGGGGCAATTCTCAGGGTTGACTTGGCTGGAACCGAGTTTGCCGTCTTTTTTACACACTTGCGCGTCTTTGTATTGACGGGCATCAAGCACGTAAAACGAGGCTAAATCGCCAAAATCAACACGGTTATAGATGCGCATTTCTGCACCCGTTGCCAAACCAGCGAGCGACTTGGTCAAGGCAGTGGCGCGAATGGGCATGTGTTCGTAATAGGCTTGGTAAGCGGCCGCGCGGCGTTGGGCAAAGTCTGCGGGGTTGGAGAAAATATCCGCCACGCTGCTGTTACCCGCCGTCAAACCCGCATAGTCGTTTTGCACCTCGTGGTCATCCCACGTCAGCAACCACGGGCAGGCTGCGTGCATGGCTTGCAAGCTTGCTTCGGATTTGTAAACGGCGTAACGGGCGCGGTAGTCGTCCAGCGTCAAGGTGAAACCCAAACTTGCCGTCATGTTGGGCAAGCGCACGCCATTGGGTGCGCCGGGGTATTCATAAATATAGTCGCCCAAAAACAGCACCGCATCTAAGTTTTCAGCCAACATGTGTTTGTAGGCGCTGAAGTAGCCCGACTCCCAGCGCTGGCAAGAAGCGTAAGCCATGCGCAACTTGGCCGCTGGCGTGCCCGCTGCCGGAAAGGTGCGGGTTTTACCCACGCTACTCACCGCATCGCCCACCATGAAGCGGTAAAAATACCAGCGGTCTGGCTGCAAATTGGGCACGTCGACATGCACAGAATGCGCCAATTCCGCCACGGCCTGGCTTTGGCCACTTTGCACGATGCGGGTGAATGTGTCGTCATGCGCTACCTCCCAGCGCACGGTGATGGGGGAGATTCCCATTTTCGAACCTAAAAATCCATCGTCAACCAACCTTGTCCACAACACCACCGAGTCATGCGTTGGCGAACCACTGGCAACGCCCAATTTGAACGGATTACTTTGAAACTTAGGCTGACTCCAGCTGCTACGCGGCAGCCACAAGCCTGCACTGCTGACGGCACTCAGCGCAGCAGGGCCACCTGGTCGAACCGCTTCCCCAGCGCCG
>CBDUEA010000510.1:0-1669 GCA_965365965.1 uncultured Polaromonas sp.
GGCTTAATCGCGAGTTGCGTGAGAGCAAAAAACAACTCTATCCAAAGCATTGCTTCCCTGCGCGAGGATTACCTCAATCAGGTTCAAAGGGACTTTCTCAGTCGCCAAGTTTTCACTTGGCAACACCCCCAGCGGATATGAAACTATTTGTGAAGTGGTTTCATGAAATTATTGTATACGATTTGTAGCGATTGTTCAGAGTTGATATCAGACCTCACAAGCTGTGGAAAGTGTCAATTCAACAACCTTGAACCATTTCTTTAGCGTATTTACTCTGTAGTCTTTTTGCTATTTCACAACCTCCGTACCGGCTTCTTTCGCCACACCAGCCGGTAATACGCCGTCTGCAAACCCAACATCGTCAAAAAGGCGATGGGGTAGGCTGCCCATATGCCGTTGAGACCGTAGCCATAGTGGCTGCTTAAGACCCAAGCCACCGGCACTTCAACACCGGCAATCACGCACATAGATATCAGGGTGGGCACAACCACGGCGCCGCTGGCACGCATCAGGCCGGACAAGACCATCGACATACCCATGATGATGCTGGACCACAACATGATGTGTAGCAGCGTTTGGGCAATTTCTACCACCGCAGGGTCGGTGATGAACAAGCCAATGATGCTGCGTGAAAACAAGTAGCCCAAGAGCACCAAAGAACCCGTCAAAACCACGTTCAGCATGATGCCGGTTTTGGCAATTTTACCCAGCGTGTGGCCACGGCCGCCGCCAATGGCTTGTGCGCCCAAAATAGAGGCGGCAATGGCAATAGAGATGGCCGGAAATTGCACAAAGTTGACGATCTGGTTCACCGCGCCATACGCCGCCGTTGCTTGCGAGCCGTAGCGGTTGACCAAAAACAGCACTGCGATTTCAGCCAATGAGACGGTGATCATGGAAAGAGCCGTCGGTAAACCTATGCGCAGCACCTTGGCCAAGATGGTGCGGTCGATGCGCAAATGCTTTAGAAAAGCGCGGTTCGGTGCCAAAACGTGTTTTTTACGCAGCATGTACCAGCCGGTCCAACACATGGCCACAAAAAACGACACGGCCGCCGCATACGCACCGCTGGTCACGCCCATCATGGGCAAACCACCCCAGCCGCGAATCAAAGCGGGCGTCAACACCAAACCGACAGCGGTGGACAAGAACAAGGTCATCAAGGGTGTTTTGGTATCACCCACGCCGCGCAGCATGGAGGTGACGAGTAAAAACACGAAGACAAAAGGTGTGGCAATCAACATGACGCGGGCATATGCTGTCGAACCCGGCAAAATATCCGCTGGCGTACCCAAGCCGCGCAACATCGGGCCCGTAAACGTACCGCCAAAAATAGCTACCACTGCGCCTGCGCACAGGCCTACCATCAGCGTCGTGCCAGCAATGGCTTTGACGCGATCATTCTCTTTCGCGCCCCAAGCTTGCCCAATCAAAACCGCCGCGCCTGAGCCCAAGCCGATCATGAAGGAAATGAGGAAAAAAAACACGGGAAAGAACGCCGACACCGAGGCCATCGCGCTCACGCCCAGCATTTGGCCGAGGTATATGTTGTTGATCGTGCCTGAGAGCGCTTGCAAAATGTTGCTCAACACCATCGGGACGAGAAAGATGAGGTAGATGCGCCACATCGGTGGCGGGAACTTCTCGGGTGGGGTTTTGGCGTGAGGGA
>CBDUEA010000511.1:0-1667 GCA_965365965.1 uncultured Polaromonas sp.
CGTATTGTCGCCTAGTTAACTCTTGCTTGCATCGCACATTGCGGCGGATCTAATCAAAGCTCTTTGGCTGTGTGCAGACAAACCATCTGCAAGCTAGTACGGCAACCAAAAAACTACCTTTTTAAATCAGCGCCAAACGTGATGTCTGTACTGGCAATGACCTGTACTTGTTTTCCGGTAAAAGGTATTTTGGTCAAAATGACATTTTCGTGCGCACGGATCATGGCGGCTGAAACAAGCTCTTTGTCATGCGTGGTGTGCCCATCTGCCGCCAAGATCACTTTGTAACCCAAGGTGGCGGCGGTGCGAACGGTTTCATCAATACAAAACTCGCTGGCGTAGCCGCAAATGACCAATTGTTGGATGCCAAGTTCATGCAAGGTCGTATGCAAGGAGGTGCGCGAAAATGCATCCGGACTGGTTTTGCGTAGCAAGTGGTCACTGGGTGCCACATACAAATTGCGTTCTAAGTGCCAACGCTCACTGCCATATTCAAGAAAGACTGTGCCACGTTCTAGCTGAAAAATGAAAACAGGCCGCCCCATTTCACGCGCTTGACGCGCCAGTTCATTGATACGGGCAACCACAGCATCCGCCTCATAGGGACGGGGCGTGGCGTCAAAGAACGCGCGCTGAACATCGATGATCAATAGTGCTGTGTTCATAGCGTCGCGCTAGTTACAGTGACCCCAACGCCACTGTCGGTAAAGATCGTATTGAAGGGTTCATGAGCAGTCCTTGGTCAAAATAGGCACCTAACCGAATGAAACAATTTGCAACAAAACAAGCATGACTTAGTTTATATCACAAATAGTTACAATTAATTAGCAATGATTGTAAAGTAACCCTTTGACTGCTTGGACTATCTCTTTCCACCAAATAAGCCACCCAAGACACCCCGAATAATTTGCCGTCCAACCGAGCTACCTATGCTGCGCACAGCAGATTTAGCCATGGTTTGGGCAAGGCCATCGTGTACACCGCCACGCGGACCGGTTTTGCCGAACAAGACATCGTTGAGGCTGCCCATGAGCCCACCACCATCATCTTTGGGCTGCGCAGTCGTTCCTGTGGATGGCGGAGCGCCGGCTGAAGCTTCATTCACGCCATCTTGGCGGTTTTCAACACGACCTTTGATCTTCTCAAAGGCAGATTCTCGGTCAATGGTTTTCTCGTATACACCGGCGACGATGGAGGTGTCGATCAAGACTTTGCGTTGCTCAGGTGTGATCGGGCCGATTTTGGAAGCAGGTGGCAGCACGTAAACGCGCTCAGTGACGCTTGGACGGCCTTTATCATCCAAAAAACTAACCAAGGCTTCGCCAACTTCCAGCTCGGTGATGGCAGTTTGTATATCGATTTTGGGGTTTTGGCGCATCGTGCTGGCCGTTGCTTTGACGGCTGCTTGGTCGCGCGGGGTATAAGCGCGCAGGGCGTGTTGCACGCGGTTGCCAAGCTGGGCTAGCACAGAATCAGGAATATCCAGTGGGTTTTGCGTCACAAAATAAACGCCCACGCCTTTGGAGCGGACCAAGCGCACCACCAGCTCAATGCGTTCCAACAAAATTTTTGGGGCTTCGTTGAAGAGCAAATGCGCTTCGTCAAAAAAGAATACCAGTTTGGGCTGATCCACATCACCCACTTCGGGCAGGGTTTCAAACAATTCA
>CBDUEA010000512.1:0-1639 GCA_965365965.1 uncultured Polaromonas sp.
GTACGTGCATTGGCTGGCAACTGCTTGCCCATCTCTTGCGCACTTGGCATTTTGGCGGCATCACGCACTTTCCAAGCTTCCAGCAATTGCACCAAGACTTCACCGTGTGCTTGCGCGGCGAGTTTTTTGAGCGCCATTTGGGCATGCTCTAAAGCATCGCGTTGGGCACGGAAAGCGGCATCGCCCAAGCGTGGGCCACGGTCCTCGTAGGCAGGACGATCACCAAAACGGTCATTGCGCCCCTCGCCTCGGCTATCACCTCTGCCGTCTGGACGCGGTCCTCGGCCGTCTGGCTTGCGGTCACCAAACTTGCCACCCCGCCCAGCAGCTGGTGCAGGCATGTCTTTTCGCGTCCCCGGACGGTCATCGCCACGGGCTGCGACCACTTTCTTAGGGGCAGGTTTTGGGGCAGGAGCTGGCTCAGCGGCTTGAGCAGGCTCGGAAGGTTCAGCTGCGACCTCAGCGCCATCTACGGGTTCGCTCAGTACCTCTGCTGGAGTTTCAGCTGAAGTTGAAGCCGTCGCGTCATTTACTATATTATTTGTAGCAACATCATCAATTAATACGCCGGCTACAGTGATATTTGACCCATTTTCAGCGGTTTTCTCTGCATTTTCGGCTTTTTGAGCCTCTGCCGCCACGGCTACCGCGACAGTTTGCCCCTTGATGGCTGCTTCCAAAGCGGCCATAGCCACGCGAATGTGCTGACCATCGCCAGAGGCATTTGCGGCTTGGAGTGCTTTGGCCGCATCCAACACGCGGCGGTCATGCTCGCCCACGGCTGAGGCTGCTTTTTCGCGCTCAGCGGTTTTGCGGTTGAAGGCTTCGTCAATCGGCTGGCGGAAGGTATCCCACAGTTTTTGTTCAAACTTGCGGTCCAAGGGCACACTTTGTGCCTCATGCGTCCACTGTTGTTGCAGGTGTTTGACGGCATCAATGCGCAACATCGGCATGGCACCCAAGGCTTTGGCCTCTTCAATCATCGCGTGGCGACGCTCGACACTCGCTTTTTGCGCCGCTTGCAACGGCGCGTAAGCGGCGTCCATGGCAGCTTTCCACTGGGGTTGCAACTCAGCAAAGGTCTTCTCAGACACATGACCCAGGTTTTGCCAGCGCTCGGCGAGTTGGTTCAAGCCACGGCTCAGGCTCTTCCAATCCGCATGCTTGGCCATGTCTGCCGCAGCGCCCTGCCCCCAGGTGTTCACTTCGGCAATCAGTGCCAAACGCTCGTCACGGTGGGCGGCATTTTCAGCTTTGACTTTTTCAATCCAAGCTTCCACCACGGTATGGGCGGCGTTGCAGGCGTCGTCAAAACGCTTCCACAGCACATGGTTGGCCGGGCCACCTTGATCGGTTTGCTTCCATTGCTCGCGCATGGTGCGCAGCGTTTCTTGCATTTTGCGACCACCCAAGGCTTGACCTTCTGGGCGTTTGAGCAAACCTTCGGCCTTGATCAGCAGCTCTTCGCGCAATTGGTCTGCACGCCAGCGCTGCCAGCCTTCCAGTTCGCCAGCCGCCGCCAAAGCGGCGTGGGCTTGATTTTCAAGCTTATCGTCAATCAATTTGCCGTGCTCTTTGAGTGCGTTGCGCAAGGCATTGGCCGCACCAGCACTGGCTTTACCATGCCCTTCAGCTACTT
>CBDUEA010000513.1:0-1630 GCA_965365965.1 uncultured Polaromonas sp.
ATCAGGAAAGCGCCTTTGCCGCCCTTGGCAGCGCCGTCAATGGCGGCCCAGAGTTTGAGCAGGTAGTTCAAGTCCCACTGCAGTTCTGGCGCGTTGCGGCCAATCCCTGCGGTGCGGGCGATGATGCTCATGCCGTTGGGGTATTCCAACTGGTCCATGGCTTCTTTGAGGTCGGCACGGTCGTCACCCTCGATGCGGCGGCTGACACCACCACCACGCGGGGTGTTCGGCATCAAAACGACGTAGCGGCCGGCGAGCGACACACAAGTGGTCAGGGCGGCACCCTTGTTACCGCGTTCCTCTTTTTCGACCTGCACCAGCAGTTGCTGGCCTTCTTTGATGGCGTCCTGAATGCGCGCCTGGCTGGGGCTGACCCCGGCCGCAAAGTACATTTTTGAGATTTCTTTGAACGGCAAAAAGCCGTGGCGGTCTTCACCGTAATCCACAAAACAAGCTTCCAGCGACGGCTCAACGCGCGTCACGATGGCCTGGTAGATGTTGCCTTTGCGCTGTTCGCGCCCTTCAATTTCAATCTCGTAATCGAGGAGTTTTTGTCCATCGACAATGGCCAGACGACGTTCTTCGGTCTGTGTGGCGTTAATTAGCATCCGTTTCATCGGTATTCTTCTTTCAAATGTTCAAACTGCTCATAGTGAGCATGGATGCCAGAACAAATGCATTGAGACGAAGGGAATTGCCGGAGAGTTCAGTACGAGGGGTCTGGCTGGGTAAGCCAGATGCCGCGCAAGAACGTAGGCGCTAGAGCAAGCGGGCGTTTAAATGAACGCAGTGAATGTTGAATAAGTTGCAAGTATGCTATATATTTAATAGCTGCCAAAGCATATTTTATGCCGGCTACATGCCAAGATGCATCTAAATTCAGAGTAAAAACAGGGTTTTAACTCTGACAGCTCGCATTATTTGGCACATCTTTACAAACTTAGCGCCAAGAACTTATCGTTGTTGGCTTCGATTTAAACATTCAACAAGGCACTTCAATTTATTCCGACTCACTCTGTTTGCAAGCTCATGAGGCGCTGTAATCAGCACACACTAGCTTGCAAACTTTGGGTATTCCATAGTTGTATCTCAATACATCGGTTGCTGCTAATGGGCTTGTAGGTCACAGTCAGCGTTGGCTTGAATCTGTCTACGTACATACCGCTCAGTTGGCATCGACCTTACCAGGGGGTCCTGTGGCAAATAACGAATGTGGACTAAACTCCAGACAAATCAGTTACTTACGGCAAGACGCTAGTGAAACACATTATAGGGGTTGGCTTGGATAAAGACGCAGGATTAGACGCAGAAGTAAGTACTTCAGAGAAAATTAAAGCTGAATTTGTCACGGTGGATGAAGATTCAGACGGCCAGCGCTTGGACAACTTCCTCATCCGCCAGCTCAAAGGCGTGCCCAAAACCCATGTCTACCGCATCATTCGCAGCGGCGAGGTGCGGGTCAACAAAGGGCGGGCCTCGGCAGATACCCGCATCAAAACGGGCGATGTGGTGCGTTTGCCGCCGGTGCGGGTGTCTGGGCGCATGGCAGACAAAGCGCAGGTGATGGAAAAGTTAGCACTCACTTACAAAGAAGGTCAAAGCACAGGAACAGTAGCAGCAGGCCGCACAG
>CBDUEA010000514.1:0-1624 GCA_965365965.1 uncultured Polaromonas sp.
CGTTTTTAACCGCATCTTCTCAGCGCAAGGCGGCGGGGCAGAGCGATACTCCGTGACTTTGGTGGAACAATTAGCGGCAAAGCACGAGATACATGTCTTCGCGCAAGATTTTGGCAAAACACCTCACAATTTCCCAAATGTCACCTACCACCGTGTCAGCGCGCCGCTGAAAAGAACACGCTGGCTGAACCAGCTTTGGTACGCCACGGCGACGTGGTGGGCGACTCGGAACAACTTTGATGTTGTCCATTCCCATGAAAACACTTGGCACGGCCATGTGCAAACGGTGCATGTGCTGCCGATCAAATACAACTTGTTCAACGGTGTGACGGGCTGGCGTAAGACGCTGCGCTGGCTCAAAGTTTGTAGCAGTCCACGTCTGCTGGCTTACTTGGCCTTGGAGCGGGGTCGCTTTGCTTCTCAATCCAATCGCCATATCGTGCTCACATCGCCCAGTTTGCTGGCGATTTTCAAGGCGACTTACCCAGATTGTGACAATGTGCTCAGCGTCATCACACCTGGTGTGAGCAAAGTCGATTTCAGTTTCGACAAAGCCGTTGCCAAGCAAACCCTCAGCTTGCCAGCGCAGGCTTGGACGATAGCTTTCGTGGGAAATGATTATGAAAAAAAAGGTTTACCCACACTTTTGCAAGCATTGACAACCTTGCCTGAGCTCGTGAATCTGGTTGTGGTGGGAAATCAGACAGAACTGCCTTTCTATCAAAAATTAGCAAACCAGCTTGGACTTGAATCACGAGTTCATTTTTTAGGTGCTGTGGCCGACGTGAACAAAATCTACCAAGCCGCTGATTGTTTGGCTCACCCCACCCAAGAAGACACCTTCGCCATGGTCGTCTTAGAGGCGCTGTCTTACGGTCTACCCGTGGTCGTCAGCCAAGCCAAATACTGCGGCATCGCCGGTTTGCTCACCCACGGTCAAAACGCGCTGATTTTGGAAAATCCCCAAGACCCCATCGAATTAACCGTAGCATTAAAAAAGGTAATTTCTGACAATGCTTTACGTGAACGTCTGAGCCAGCAAGCGCGCCTGTTTGCAGATGGTTTTGCATGGAAAGAGATTGCGCCGCAGCAGGAGAGAATTTACTTAAATATAGCTAATTTTAGAGATTAAATTTGGCTGTAGCCGGCGAATTTATTCATTAGTTTGCTATAAATAAAGAGGCAATTAAGAGGTGTGTAGTCCCAGTCGATACAGTCTTGCATACGCGCCATCGGCGGCTAGGAGTGCGGCGTGAGAGCCGATTTCTTGGGTTTTGCCGGCGCCCATGAAGAAGGTGCGGTTGGCGTGTTCAACCGTCGACAAGCGATGCGCAATGACCAAGGTGGTGCGGTTGTGCATGAGGGTTTGCAGGGCTTCTTGGACGGCGCGTTCAGATTCGGCATCCAGAGCTGAGGTGGCTTCGTCCAAAATCAGGATAGGAGCGTCTTTGTACAGCGCGCGGGCTATGGCTAAGCGTTGGCGTTGGCCGCCTGAGAGTTGTACGGCGTTGTGGCCGACGGTGGTGTCAATACCTTGTGCTAACTCGTTAATAAATATACCTAATCTTGCGGCTTCGAGGCAGCGCATGACGCGATCACGGTTGATGTCTGACGCGTTTTGACC
>CBDUEA010000515.1:0-1610 GCA_965365965.1 uncultured Polaromonas sp.
TTTTCAGCAAAGTAAGTGCCGCTAATGGCAAACTCGTCACCGATATCCAGTCTGCCCCGTCCTTCGTGGCTGCGCTCAAAGAAGTGCTCAAAGTCGTCACCGCTTTCACCCTCGCCCACTCCATCACCCTGAGCTTGGCCGCGCTGGGCGTGGTCAGCCTGCCGTCACGCTGGGTGGAATCTGCGATTGCAGCGTCCATCATCGTTGCTGCCGTGCAAAACATACGTGGCGTGGTGGACAGCAAGCGCTGGGTCATGGCTTTTGGCTTTGGTTTGATCCACGGCTTCGGCTTCGCCTCCGTACCTTGGCTTGCCACAAAACGCACTGATTACCGCGTTGGTCGGTTTCAACATCGGCATCGAAGGCGGCCAACTCGCCATCGTCGCCGTGTTTTTACCGCTGGCATTCTGGCTGCGCAAAACCAAGTTCTACCAAGTCAACGTCTTCAAATGGGGCTCAGGCCTGATCGCGTTGCTGGCGTTGTATTGGTTTGTGCAGCGGGCGTTTGATTTGTGATTGAATTGCCTAATTTGCTACATTATAAGTAGCAAATTAGGCAATAAATACGCTGGCTAGAGTCAAAAATAGCCTCTAAAATCAGCTTCTAACCCCACCCAAAACTCACGGCCATTCTATAAGTCAAAAACGACGCTACATAGGCCATTGCGAACAAATAGCTCGCAATAATGACGGGCATTTTCCAGCTACCCGTCTCGCGCTTAATAGCGACCAAGGTTGACAGACATTGCGGCGCAAAAACGTACCATGCCAAGAGGGACAGCGCGGTGGCCAAACTCCAACTTTGGGCGATGATGGGCGATAGCGCTTGCGCGACGTTGTCACCTGTGGCGGACATGGCGTAGACGGTGCCTAGGGCACTGATGGCGACTTCACGCGCCGCCAAACCGGGTACCAAGGCGACACTGATTTGCCAGTTAAAACCAATCGGCGCAAAGACAACGGCCAAGGCTTTACCCAACATGCCGGCAAAACTGTACTCAATCGGCAGACCAGTCGCCCCCTCAGGCGCACCGGGGAAACTGGCCAAAAACCACAGACCGATGGTGAGTACCAAAATAATCCCACCGACGCGGTTCATAAAAATCTTCACGCGCTGCCACAGGCCAATCATGATATTACGCACGGTGGGCCAGTGGTAGCTGGGCAGTTCCATCATCAGCGGGTGAAACTGGCGGCCGTCGCTGGTGAAGCGTTTAAGCACCCAAGCCACCGCCATCGCACCCAAAATACCCGCTAAATACAGCACAAACAGCACCACGCCTTGCAGCTCCAACCCCATCCACACCGCTTTTTTCGGGATAAATGCCGCGATAAGCAACGCGTACACCGGCAAACGGGCGGAGCACGTCATCAGCGGTGCAATCATGATGGTGACCATGCGGTCGCGCTGGTTAGCAATGGTGCGCGTTGCCATGATGCCAGGAATGGCGCAGGCAAAACTCGACAGCAGCGGGATGAACGAGCGCCCCGACAAGCCAACCGAGCCCATAATGCGGTCCAGCAAAAACGCGGCGCGTGGTAAATAGCCAGTTTCTTCCAAAATCAAAATAAAGAAGAAAAGAATCAAAATTTGCGGCAAAAAGACCACC
>CBDUEA010000516.1:0-1588 GCA_965365965.1 uncultured Polaromonas sp.
CTGAACCAACAATCCTTGGCAACTGCGATAGTTGGAACTTCATTGTAGGCAAAAACCCTGCAGCCCAAAAATCCTCAGGGTGCCCTGCTTTGATGCGGCTAATGTTTGCTGGCATTTGGTTGCCGCAGCAAAGGGCATTTCTCAAAAGGCTTGCATTTTAACCGGGCTCGCCTGGAAGCACTTGCCAGCCCCGCCAAAAGCCGTCAGCGTGCCGGCTTGATGATGACAAACTGCGCCATCTCGCCGCGCCTGACCAGCAACGTCACGCTCTTGGTCTTGTCCAGCTTTGCCAGCGCGGCTTCAAACGCCTTCACGTCAGCAATCTCGGTGTTGGCAATTGAGACGATCACATCGCCTTCGCGCAGACCGGCCCGGGCAGCAGCGCCTTCAACCGCATCAATCTTCACGCCGCCCTTGATTTTGAGTTCCTTTTTCTGGGCATCCTTGACTTCGCTGATGGCCAGCCCCAGCACCTGTGCCGGGCCTGCAACCGGCGGCTTGGCCTGTGGCGCGGAAGCCTTGCGCGCAGGCTTGTCGGCCTCCACCTCGGTAATGGTGACGGGCAAGTCTTTGGTGGCGCCGCGCCTGAACACGGTCACGGTGGCCTGGGTGCCGGGCTTGACATTGCCGACCATGCGCGGCAAGTCGCTGGCTTTGTCGATGGCCTTGCCGTCAAACTTGATGATGATGTCGCCCGCCTCGATGCCTGCCTTGTCGGCCGGCGCACCGCTTTCCACGCCCCGCACTAATGCGCCCTGGCTTTTGGCCAGTCCGAGCGACTCGGCGACTTCCTTGCTGACCTGGTCGATCTGCACGCCGATGCGGCCGCGCGTCACTTTGCCGTTGATGCGCAGCTGATCCGAGACCCGGACGGCCTCGTCAATCGGGATGGCAAAGGAAATACCCTGAAAGCCACCCGAACGGGAATAAATCTGGCTGTTGATGCCGACCACTTCGCCACGCATGTTAATCAGCGGACCACCCGAATTGCCCGGATTGATGGCCACATCGGTCTGGATGAGTGGCAGATAGTCGCCGGTATCGCGCTGCTTGGCGCTCACAATGCCTGCGGTGACGGTGTTTTCAAGCCCGAACGGCGAGCCGATGGCCATCACCCACTCGCCTACCCTGAGGCGGCTAATATCGCCAATTTTCACGGCCGGCAGGCCGGTAGCCTCGATCTTGACCACGGCAACATCGCTGCGCTTGTCGGAACCAATAATTTTTGCCTTGAACTCACGCTTGTCCGTGAGCGTGACGATGACCGAGTCGGCACCCTCGACCACGTGGGCGTTGGTCATGACAAAACCGTCGTTGGTCAGGATAAAGCCCGAGCCCACGCCACGCGGCTGATCTTCGTCAGGCTGACTGGAGTCGGGACGCGGCGCGCGCGGCATGTTGGGCGGCACGGGAATACCGAAGCGCTTGAAAAACTCCAGCATCTGCTCGTCAGCGCCGCCAGCGGCCGAAGCCTTGACTTTTTCCAGCGTCCGGATGTTGACCACTGAAGGCCCTGCCTGATCCACCAAATCGCTAAAGTCAGGCAGCGCGCGGGTTTGCGCCCAGACCGGGGTCAACGGCATCACAG
>CBDUEA010000517.1:0-1584 GCA_965365965.1 uncultured Polaromonas sp.
CTGCTAATCTTAGCGCATGAACAATCGACCAATGCCTTTCACGCTAGAGAACACCCCCCAGCCGACCAAAGAAGGTACGCAAGCCAAGCTCCAAACCCTCTTATTCCAATTAAACCAGGTCATTGTGGGTAAATCTGTTCAAGTGCAAGACTGCGTGGCTTGTTTGCTGGCTGGTGGCCATTTGCTGATTGAAGACGTACCCGGCGTGGGCAAAACCACCTTAGCACACGCTTTGGCGCGCACTTTTGGGCTGCAATTCTCACGCGTGCAGTTCACGTCTGACTTGATGCCCAGTGATTTAAGCGGTGTCTCTATTTTTGATCGGAGCAGCCAAGGCTTTGTTTTCCACCCCGGCCCCTTGTTTGCCCAAGTGCTGTTGGCGGACGAAATCAACCGTGCCAGCCCCAAAACCCAAAGCGCCTTGTTGGAGGCCATGGAAGAGAAACAGGTCACGGTTGAAGGCGCTACCCGTGCCCTGCCCTCACCCTTTTTTGTCATAGCCACCCAAAACCCGCATGACCAACTGGGCACTTATGCCTTGCCCGAGTCGCAATTAGACCGCTTTTTGATGCGCATCTCACTGGGCTACCCAGACCGTGCCGCCGAGCGCAGTTTGCTGACTGGGGGCGACACACGAGCCAAAGTCGATGCACTGCCCAGCCTGCTCGCGGCTGGTGAATTGCAGCAGCTACAGGACCAAGTCCAACAAGTTCATGCTGCCGACCCGCTACTCAATTACATCCAAGATTTGATCGCTGCCACCCGTTCTGGTCGCTGGTTTTTGCAGGGTTTGAGTCCCCGCGCTGGCATTGCACTGCTGCGCGTGGCCAAGGCACAGGCCTTGTTGTGTGGCCGCGATTATGTAGCACCCGACGATGTGCAAGCCGTTTTGCCGCAAACCATTGCGCACCGCATGGTGGCGGTGAATGATGCGGGACGCGGCACACAAGCACAGGTACTTGCTATGCTTAAAGAAGTGCCATTGCCCTGAACTCAATGAACCGTATGGACAGTCTGGGCTCTGAAGCAAAAATTGGTTTCATCCGCAAGCGCTTTCAAGCGTGGTTTCAGTCACGCCTCGCGCTGACGGACACCCTGACCTTGACGCAGCGCAACGTCTACATTTTGCCCACCAAAGCGGGTTGGATGATGGTTGCCACCTTGCTGGTGCTGCTGGTTGCCAGTATCAACTACCAGCTCAATTTGGGTTACCTGCTGACTTTTTTGATTGGCGGCAGTGTCATTGTGGGTATGCACATCAGCCATGCGACCCTACGCGGATTAACTATGAATTTAATAGCTAACAATGCAATATTTACGCCGACTACCGTTAATTTTGATGTTATTTTGAGCAATCCAAGCAAAAAAGTCCGACATGGCATCGGTTTAAGCGTTTTGAACCTTAGCCACTGGACTTGGACGGATGTGCCGGCTCAAGGCAGTGCGACGGTGCAAGTCAACAGCTTGCCATTGCCGCGCGGTCAGCACAGGCTGCCCACCTTGACGGTGGAGACGCGCTTTCCGCTTGGCACTTTCCGCGTCTGGACCGTTTGGCGACCTGCCGCGCAAGTCTGGGTGTACCCC
>CBDUEA010000518.1:0-1575 GCA_965365965.1 uncultured Polaromonas sp.
ATTTTTATCTGTATAAAAGCTATATTCAGGCCTTTTGCACCGTTTGGGTCATGTCTGCCACCTTTTCATCAAACATGTACCCCCGCGCGTTGCTTGTTGGTGTTACAAGCCAACGATGCTGGGCGGGCTGTCTTTCGGGTGACAGGTGCAGCGTGGTCGCAAAACTAGACTTTACTGAATCTTTCATTCGTCAACGCAATCTGCCAAGTAGCAAATCTGAATTAGGAGCCAAGTGAACGCATTTACCGACCCCAACCGCCGTAACTTTATCGCCGCTGTAGGCGCACTGGGTGCCGCTGCTGCAGCGCCCCTAGCCAGCGCGCAAGCCGCCAAATGGCCGAGCAAGACCATCCGCATCATCGTTGCCTTTCCCGCTGGCGGGCTGACCGATGCCTATGCCCGCATGTATGCCGAGCAAATTAGTGCCAAGTATGGCCAGACGGTGGTGGTGGAAAACAAACCCGGGGCGGGCGCGATCATTGCCATTGATGCGGTGGCCAAGTCGCTGCCTGATGGTCACACTTTGTTGATCTCCACCTCGGGCACCGTGTGGCAAAACCGGGTCTTGTATTCCAAGCTGCCTTACAACTTGGACAAAGACTTGACGCCTGTGGTGGTGTTTCCATCCGGCCCGCTGGTGGTGGCGGTGTCAGAGAAGGTGCCTGCGCGCAACATGCGTGAGTTTATTGAGTACGCCAAGAAAAACCAGACCACGATGGGCACCTACGCGCCGGGTTCTTACCCGCACATGGTGGCAGACCAGATCAACCGGGTAGAGGGCAGCAAAATATTGTCGGTGCATTACCGTGGCGAATCACCCATGTGGGTTGACCTGGCTTCGGGGCAAATTGAAATCGCCATCGGCAGCTACCAGTCTTTTGCTGCGGTGCAAAGCCGGGTAAGGCCTATTGGGGTCACCGGCATGTACCGCTCGCCCAAACTGCCCGACTTACCCACCCTGAGCCAGCAAGGCGTGCAAGGCCGACTGGTGCAGCTAGAAGGCGCACTACCCGTGATGGCGCCTACCGGTACGCCAGAGGCGGTGTTGCAAATGCTGGCTCAAGTGGCGGTAGACGGTGCCAACACCGAACGCGCCGCCAAGCTGCGCGAGACCTTTGCTATTCCAAACAAACCGAAAAAACTGGCGGACATGCGGCGTGACTGGGAAAGTGATGTGCCCGTTTGGATCAAGCAGGCAACGGACTTGGGGATCAAGCTCGATTAGTGTGTGACCAACTCACTGAGTAGATGGCTTACCCTGAAGACGTCAAGGCAAGCCTTTTAAACGTTAAGCTTCAGTCGGTGCTGGTGACATTCACCTTCGCCGGCAGTGCAGCAATCAGCGCCTGAAGCGGCGCACCAATTTGCGCCCAAGCGGCACGCGGAATTTCCACGCTAACCGGTGCATCTCCTTGGACGATCACCTGTGGCAGCAGGTGTGCAGCCAGGTTCAACGGTTCGCAGACTTGGTCGACAAATGCCTGCACAACCGCGCCTGTGGCCAGTGCACGCAACTCGGGTTTGTAGATCTTGCCGACGTTGGTCATCGGCATGCTTTCGATGATGAGCACCGAT
>CBDUEA010000519.1:0-1568 GCA_965365965.1 uncultured Polaromonas sp.
GACATGGATGCCGTGGGTAACTGGGCCGAACGCCGCAACCTGCCTTACGCTGGCTATACCGACTTGGCGCAAAAACCAGAGGTTTACCAGCTCATCAAAGAGTGTGTTGAAAAGGTCAATGCAGATTTGAGTGCAGACACCTTGCTGGCGGGCAGCCAAGTGAGCCGCTTCTTGATCTTGCACAAAGAACTGGATGCTGATGACGGTGAGTTGACCCGTACCAACAAAGTTCGGCGTGGTTTTATTGCCGATAAATACACGGTGTTGGTTGATGCCCTGTATGAAGGGCGCACATCGCAGTTTGTTGAAACTCAAGTCAAATTTGAAGATGGTCGCACCGGTAGTGTCAGCGCTACTCTCAGAATTGACGACGCAAAAACTTTTGCACCTGTGAAGGCAGCAGCATGAGCAACACAAACGGAGTGAACAGCGTGGAGGCACAAAAGAACATTGGCGACGTCATTCTGGATGTCAAAAATATTTCCTTGAGTTTTGGTGGCGTCAAAGCGCTGACGGACATCTCTTTCGACGTGCGTGAGCATGAAGTACGCGCCATCATCGGCCCCAACGGCGCCGGCAAGAGCTCCATGCTCAATTGCATCAACGGCGTTTACACGCCGCAGCAAGGTTCCATCACGTTTCGGGGGCAAACCTTCAGCCACATGGACAGCCATCAAGTGGCCGTGATGGGCATCGGGCGCACCTTTCAGAACTTGGCTTTGTTCAAGGGCATGAGCGTGATTGACAACATCATGACGGGCCGCAATCTCAAAATCAAAAGCAACCTGCTTTTACAGGCGCTGCGTATCGGACCCGCCCAGCGCGAGGAAGAACGACATCGTGAGTTTGTTGAGCACATCATCGACTTCTTAGAAATTCAAGCTTATCGCAAGACGCCTGTCGGTCAGTTGCCCTATGGTCTGCAAAAGCGGGTGGACTTGGGGCGCGCTCTGGCGATGGAGCCACAGGTGCTGCTGCTAGACGAGCCCATGGCCGGCATGAACGTCGAAGAAAAGCAGGACATGTGCCGCTTTGTACTGGATGTGAATGAAGAGTTTGGCACCACCATCGTGCTGATTGAGCATGACATGGGTGTGGTGATGGATATTTCAGACCGCGTTGTAGTGTTGGATTACGGCAAAAAAATTGGGGATGGCACGCCGGACGAGGTACGCAACAACCCAGAGGTCATCAGTGCTTATTTAGGAACGGAACATTAATCATGGCATTTTTTCTAGAAACTTTGCTCGGTGGTTTGATGGCCGGCATGTTGTACTCGCTGGTGGCATTAGGTTTTGTGCTTATTTTCAAAGCCTCTGGCGTGTTTAATTTTGCTCAAGGTGCGATGGTGCTGTTCGCCGCATTGGCGATGGCGCGGTTTGCCATGTGGATTCCACAGTGGATTGGTATCGATAACCTGATACTGGCCAACGTATTGGCCTTTATCATTGCCAGCGTCATCATGGTGGTGGTGGCGGTGTTGATTGAGTATTTGGTGCTGCGTCACTTGGTCAACCAAGAGGCCACAACGCTTTTGATGGCCACCTTGGGCATCAGCTATTTCTTAG
>CBDUEA010000520.1:0-1555 GCA_965365965.1 uncultured Polaromonas sp.
AACCCAGCCATTGTTGTTTGGTGACAGCCGGTTGGCCGCTGGAACCGCCAACGCTTGACCGGCTGGCCCACGACAGCCACAGCGCCGTCAACACCGGCTGCAAACCCACCATCAGCGCCGCCAAACCCGAACCCATGCCCGCTTTGACCGCCACCCAGACCCCGCCCAGATAACCCGCATGCATCAGCACGCCAGTTGCGCCCAGATGTAGCCACTGCTGTCGGCTGCTCGGCCACACGGCGCGTGCCAAACCTATCCAGACCAAAAAACACGCAATAGACAGGGCGTAGCGAAGCGCCAAAAACGTCAGAGGCGGCGCGTAGGGCAGGCCAAATTTGGCGACGATGAAGCCGGTGCTCCAAATGAGTACAAAAACGCCCGGCATGGCGCGAATCAAGGGCGAGGGAGCAGGTATTTGGTTTGTCACGGGTATGAATTCTCGAATGCAAGCTTAGTTTAGAGGGTTTTAGCCTTCAGACTTGAGCCAAAACTGCAGCTATTACCGGTAAATCGTCGCCAGGCCTCAAGAATCTGCGATAATCGTCGGTTCGCAAGAAGCAGACCGCTATCGAAGTAGTCAGCAGTAACTAGGATTTAATCATGAAACGCACTTATCAACCCTCTAAAGTTCGCCGCGCTCGTACCCACGGCTTTTTGACTCGCATGAAAACGCCTGGTGGCCGTGCGGTGATCAATGCACGCCGCGCCAAAGGCCGCAAGCGTTTGGCTGTCTAAGCCAGTTAGCTTTTAGCCGTCGAATTGCAACCGACCTCGAGTTTGGCTGTTTTTGCAGCGAATCATCTCCAAAGCACAGTTTGCCGCCGTGATGGCGGGTCAGACCGTGTCGAGAACGCCGCATTTTGCGTTGCATCGCGTGGCATTTCCGCAAAACGATCCAGACGCGCGAGGCACTCAGGACGCAAGTCTTGAAAAGTTCTCTCCAAAGCCCTTGTTTGCACCTGCAGACTGCTGGTTAGGCGTTATTGTGCCCAAACGTTGGGCCAAACGCGCCGTCACGCGCAACACCATCAAGCGCCAAATTTACGCCGTGAGCTCAGATTTATCTCGCCAAACACCGTGCACGCTTCCGCAAGAAGCGCACGTGGTGCGTTTGCGCGCTACGTTTGACCGTGCAGAATTCATCAGCGCAACGTCTGACAAGCTCAAAAAAGCGGTTCGCTCAGAGTTGCAACAGCTGTTTGCCAAAGCCGACAAGGTGGCTGCTGTATGACGGTCGGAAAGTTCATGCAACAAGGTTTGATGGGTATTGTCAAAGCCTACCGTTTGCTGCTCAGCCCGTGGCTGGGCTCAGCCTGCCGGTTTGAGCCAACCTGCTCGATCTACTCATTGCAAGCGCTTGACATGCATGGTGCCGCGAAGGGCAGTTACCTGACGTTGAAACGTTTAGGTCGCTGCCACCCCTGGTGCGAAGGGGGTGCTGACCCCGTGCCGACGCATTTCTCTCTATTCTCCAAATTTACCAACGAAACTTCTAAAGTGAAGACATCCTCATGAACGATATACGCCGCACCATTTTGTGGGTGATTTTTGGCTT
>CBDUEA010000521.1:0-1548 GCA_965365965.1 uncultured Polaromonas sp.
CGGCACACTCTACGGCCCTTACGCCACCAGCCTGCGCATGAGCGACTTGGGCTATCAAAACCGCGCGCAAGACAAACTGAACGTCAGTTTTAATTCACTGCAAGAATACACCAGCGCACTGGAAGCGGCGATCCGCACGCCCGACCCTTTTTATGAAGAACTGGGCGTGAAAAACAAAGTCGATGGTCACTGGCAGCAACTCAGTACCAGCTTGCTGCAAGTTGAAAACGAGTTTTACGCCGGCATTCGCCCCAAACGCGTTGGCAAACACGGCGAGCGCCCAGCCAAAGCCTTGGCCACTTACGGCGTGGAATATGTTGAAGTGCGCTTGTTTGACCTCAACCCGATGGTCGACATTGGCATCCTGCCCGAGCAAAACACCTTTGCCGATGCGCTGTTGATGATGTGCCTGTTCCGCGACAGCCCGCCCATTTCTGCGCGTGAGCAAGCGGAAAACGACGAAAACAAACGCCGCATCGTCAACCGTGGCCGCCAACCCGATTTGCACTTGTTGGTACACAACCAAGAGCAGCCTTTCCGCGCCATTGCTCACGAGCTGTTTGACGACATGGCCCCATTTGTGGACATGCTGGACACCGCTTATGGCGGCAAGCGCTACGAAAGCACAATGGCCATGCTGCGCCAGCGCATCGACAACCCCGACCTAACGCCCTCTGCTCAAGTGCTGGCGGCAGCGCGGGATGCAGGCGGTTACTTTAAATACGCCAAACAGATGGCAGAGCAGCACCACCAAAACTTGCTGGCAACGCCTTTGGATGCAGCCACAACGGCGCGGTTTGTCGACAGCGTGCAAACGTCATTGGCTGAGCAGCGGCAGCTAGAGACCAGCGATCGCATCAGTTTTGAAGAATTTGTGGCGAAATATTATCAATAGTTGATAGCATTTATATCAAAATAGATAGCAGACTATTGAATAAATACGCCGGCTATAGTCAAATTTAATCTTGGATTAAACGCTTCTCATTTTTTTACATGAAGCACCATGATCGAGGTGTTTTTCTCCATCTCGTCTGGGCAAGGCAGGGCGTAGCCTTTGATCAATGGCCGCCACGTCATGACTGCTAGCGTTTCGCCACTGGCTGCATTCTCTAGCAAGCTGTACCGAAAGCCTGTGATTTGTTCACCGGCCGCGCAGACATGCGCTGCGCTGCGTGAGGTGCTGTAAGCAGCGTCTTTGAACAGTGTGTTGGCAAAGTTAAAGTTGTTGCCACCCGTGAAAGCATCGCTACGGCCGCAGCTACTGTCTGCGCACTCAAACAAGGTTTTAAAACCGTCTGCTTTGAGCTGGTTTTGATAGCTGCGCATGACCTCCAAGGTTGAGCGTCCCGCAGGTGCGACATACACCAGCATCGCGCGTGAGCCACTGCGATTGACGGTTTTAGCGGCTTTGAGCACGTCGTTGTTGTAGCTAACTTTGCCTGCAGGAAAGGCGATTTCGTCAAAATTGACATCGTCACGGTAGACCAGCACCGCTCCGTCATAACGTTTGACGCTGGCAATGTCCGATGCACTCGGGTCATCTTGTGT
>CBDUEA010000522.1:0-1545 GCA_965365965.1 uncultured Polaromonas sp.
AAGCTGATGCTGAAGATCACATGCAACGTGTTGCGGCACAAGGTGATTTACGACCTATGGCCGCGAGTAGAGAAGCGATGCAAGATTTACGTCAAATTTTGAGTGGTCGTGCTGCTTTCTATTCAAAAGCAGATATGAAGCTAGATACCAGTGCGCAAGAACTCGACGCCACCTTCCAGGCTTTGAATCAGATGGTTCGGCAACAATTGTCCATGTCTGATTAAATTGCAAAAAAGTGCATCATCACTTGACGCTATTTAAAACATGCATTATCATGCAGTTATTGAATTGAAATAACATGCATTATTTTGCAATATAACTCACGGAGCGCTATCAATGAACACTGCCCCACGCGTCGAATACCAGACCAATCCTTCTCAGTACAAGCACTGGAAACTCAAATTTGATGGCGCTGTTGCCACGCTTTCAATTGATATTGATGAAAACGCGGGTTTGCGACCTGGTTACAAACTTAAGCTCAACAGCTACGACTTGGGTGTCGATGTGGAGTTGAATGACGCCATCAACCGTATTCGTTTTGAGCACCCAGAGGTTCGCACGGTTGTGATGACCAGTGCTAAAGATAAGGTGTTTTGTTCAGGCGCTAATATTTTTATGCTTGGCGTCAGTAGCCATTCGTGGAAAGTGAATTTTTGTAAATTCACCAACGAAACACGAAATGGCCTTGAAGACTCCTCAAAATACAGTGGATTAAAGTTTCTCGCGGCTGTGAACGGTGCTTGTGCAGGTGGCGGCTATGAGTTGGCCTTGTCGTGTGATGAGATTATTTTGGTCGATGACCGTTCTTCTGCGGTCAGTTTGCCTGAAGTTCCTTTGCTCGGCGTGCTCCCAGGAACTGGTGGTTTGACTCGCGTGACTGACAAGCGCCATGTTCGCCATGACTTAGCCGACTTGTTTTGCACCAGCGTCGAGGGCGTACGTGGTCAAAAAGCCAAAGATTGGCGTTTGGTGGATGATATTGCCAAGCCAGCCGTGTTTGCGCAAAAAGTGCAAGAGCGTGCTTTGCATTTGGCGGAGCAAAGTGACCGTCCTGCTGACGGTCAAGGTGTCAAATTGACGCCACTTCAGCGCACGATAGAAACAGATGCCCTGCGCTACGGCTTTGTGACGGTGGAGATTGACCGCACCAAACGCACCGCAACGTTAACCGTTAAAGCGCCAGCGTCTTCATTGCCGCAAACCACGCAGGCCATGGTTGAAGCTGGTGCAAACTGGTGGCCGATGCAAATGGGGCGTGAGTTGGAAGACGCAATTTTGCAAATGCGCACCAATGAACTGGATATTGGCACATGGCTCATCAAAACTGAGGGGGACGCTGCCGCTGTTTTGGCCAATGATGCTTTGATGTTGGCAAATAAAGACCATTGGTTCGTGCGCGAAACTATCGGGCTGCTGCGTCGCACCTTCAGCCGCTTGGATGTGTCTTCACGCAGCTTGTTTGCTTTGATTGAAGCGGGTTCTTGCTTCTCTGGTACCTTACTTGAATTGGCATTGGCTTGCGACCGCAGTTACCACTTGGCATTG
>CBDUEA010000523.1:0-1545 GCA_965365965.1 uncultured Polaromonas sp.
GGTCAATCACTTCACAGCCCAGGCGCTTGAGCAAACCAAAAACCGCGTACCGGTTGCTGTCATAAACAGCGCCTTCGCGAAGCGGCTCTCCCAAACTTAATATTTCGTCGCCTGTTGAAAAATAGGCGACGCGCACTTTGCGATACACGCTTACCTTTGCCAGCCCTAAGCTAGCAATCAAACCTAGCGCAGCTGGCGTCAGTAAATCGCCTTGGCGCAGTGCAGGTTGGCCTTGCATCAAGTCTTCGCCTGCTTTACGATGGTTGTCGCCTACATTCAGAATGCCGACCGCTATGCTGATTTGTGATTTGTCATCATTGGTGGTGACCAATTCTTGGGGAACCACGGTATCTAAACCTGCCGGCATGATCGCACCCGTCATGATTTTGATGCATTCACCAGCCTGAATGTTGCCTTGCCAGGCTTTGCCTGCCAAGGCCGTGCCGATAACGTTTAAGTGCAAGGGCTGGTTGGCGGCGAGTTGTGAACCGTCAAAAGCATAGCCATCCATCGCGGAGTTGTCATGCGGCGGCACACTGATAGGCGAGATGATGTCTTGGGCTAGTACCCGGTCTAAAGCATCAAATAAACCAACGCTTTCTATTTCGGTGACAGGGATGACCAATTCAGCAAGAAAGGCATTGACTTGGTCAGCACGAAGTGATTGTGGGTCGTAACCCGCAAGTTCTGCAGCGATTTGATCGATGGTTTTCACAATGTACTTATTTCAAGTTAGATTCAAGTTGCTGTAAATCAGCCAAGGTATTGGCGTTATAAAAAGCTTGGGCGTCATCATGGGACATCGTGAAAGGAACGCGAACCAGTTTGTGCTGGGTGGCCCAAGCACCAATTTTGCGGCCACCAAGTTGCGTAAAGTCTTGCAAACTGTTTAAAAGCTCACGCTTCATCAGGCAAAACACGGGTTGATGACACAGCTTGCCATCACCATCAGGGCTGCTCACCATGGCAATGTCAGCATCCTCTTTTACCAACGCATCCGCAAGTCGTTGCACCAAATCAGTTGGAAAGCAGGGCGTATCGCAAGGGGTTGTGACCAAATAGGGCGTTTTACAGTTGGCTAAACCGACTAAAAATCCAGCCAAAGGCCCGGCAAAATCAGTCAAACTGTCTTCAACGAGGGACAAACCAAACGTCTTGTACACATCAAGGTTGCGGTTAGCATTGATAAGTAATGCACCCACTTGGGGGTGTAACCGCTCAATAGCATTTTCTACCAACAACTTACCCTTGAACTGTTGTAAACCTTTATCGACGCCGCCCATACGCGAACCACGTCCACCAGCTAAGATGATGCCGGTTATTTGCTCTGGTTTAATGGCCGTAGCGATCATTTAACCGCCGATATAACTCATCTCTACACGCCGTGGTGAATCCACAGCCGAGGAGGTGTCAGGCGGCATGCTGCTACGCAGTTCAGAATACCGATCGCTGCGACCTTGCCAAATATGTGCCAGCGTCGTGGCAATGTTGGCATCGGCTGTTTCATCCGTTTGCGTGGTATCACGCAAGAATGTCTTGAGGTCA
>CBDUEA010000524.1:0-1525 GCA_965365965.1 uncultured Polaromonas sp.
TATTGGCCGGTAACTTTTTAAGCCAAGCCTCTAATTCAGGCTCAAACGAATTGCAGTGTGGGCACCAGTAGCCAAAAAATTCGATCACCTCAACTTTACCTTCGGCAGGCTCATAAGGCACCGTTTTGTCGAGTGCAAGGTAATCCACGCCCGCTTGTGCCTTAGGAGTTTGCGCCAAGCTGGGGGTGGCGCTCAATGAGTAGGCTCCCAAACCCAAGCCCAAAGTAGAGGCACCTGCGGCGAGCGTGAATTGACGACGTTGCATATAAGAAACTCCTGAACAAATAAGAAACTAAGCGTAATAAAAAATATCAGACAAAAAGATCAATGTAAAGTTCAACTAAAGTGATGATTTAAATCTCACCGTTGAACCCGAACCAGAGCGGCATCCATGCCCGCAGTGCTGAGTTTTTCTTTCATTCTGTCTGCATCATCTTCCTTGTTATACGGACCACTGCGAACCCTGAAAACTGTGCGTCCAGATTGCTCACGCTCGCTCACTTTGGCATCTACGCCTATGAGCGATAACCGCACGCGCTGAGCCTCTGCGTCTTCAGCCGTGCGAAACGCACCAGCTTGTACGAAATAGATAAACGGCTCAGCGCTTGGATTCGATGACTTGGGTGCTGTTTTTGCTTTTGCTAAATCACCCAATGGGTCAGCAGATGTCGTTTTTGTGTCAGATTTGGCATCTGGCTTCACCACCTTGCTTGAGGATAGGCTGGCAGTGGACGTACTTGTCGGTTTTGACGGCATGGCGGGCGTGAATGGCGCAGAAGCCTTGCCATCGAGGCCAGCTTCAGGTGAAGTTGGGGCATCGGGAACCACAGGCATGGATGGCTTTGCAGGATTTTTGCCATAAAGCGGGGTGTTGGGATCCCAATCTTTGTTTTTCTTGGATTCCGACGCGTCAGACTCTGCAGAGTGTGTTTGCGCCTTGTTAGCGAAGGTAGGCGGCGTTTTGGTGACATACACAGCAACAGCCAAAGCGGCAGCCAAGCCCAAAACCACCCCAATCATCAAACCCACCACGGTTCCACCGAATTGTTTTTTCATTTATTTGCCTCAACATCAATCACTAAGTTCACAAGATTCAAGCTAGCAACAACAGCCCAACGCCCATAGCGTACAGCGTCTGCATGTTAGTTTACATTTTGACGGGTGCACTGACCCCCAGCACCGCCAAGCCATTTTGCAAAACCTGAGCCGTTGCTGCGACCAAGGCCAAGCGTGCCGTTTTGACCACCACATCATCAACCAAAATGCGCTCAGCATCGTAGTAACTGTGGTAACAAGCCGCCAAATCCCGCAAATAAAAGGTCACGTCATGTGGCGCAAAATCGAAGGCTGCACTGCTCAGCATGTCGGGGTATTTCGCCAGTTGCAGCATCAAGGCCTGCGCTTGCGGGCTGGTCAACGGGCTCAAATCTGCTGTCTTGAGACTAGCGACATCGCCGCCCCACGTAGCCAACACAGAACAAATACGGGCATGGGCGTATTGGACGTAATAAACCGGGTTGTCGTT
>CBDUEA010000525.1:0-1521 GCA_965365965.1 uncultured Polaromonas sp.
GACTTGGTCTAAATTCGCAGCAAATGACTTGGTCCGTACTTCGTCTTGACGGTAAAACAAGTTACGACGCGGTTCTATTTTTTCAATCGTCCCCTCGTCTTGACTTGGCTGCCATTGGATCTTGTCACCCACTAGCGCCTTATTTTTTTTCCCGCGTGGGTGGCAAATCAAACGTTCGCCCGTCGGCGTTTCTACCAATACGTGCCGGCCAAAACCAGCGACGACCAAACCAGATTGCAGTTTCAAACGGTATCCTTTGCAGGCAACAAAGCATCTAGCTTGGCCGCACAATCGATATCTGTTTGAGAGATACCACCCACATCATGCGTATTAAAACGCACCACGCATCGGTTGAAATGCACTGACAAATCTGGATGATGGTCTTGCGTATGCGCTACGAAAGCCAGAGCGTTCACAAAAGCGATCGTTTCAAAGTAATTGGCAAAGGTATAGGTTTTTTCAATTGACACCAATTGCCCATCTAGCTCACCGCCGCAAAGTCGCCAGCCATCTAAATGTGCTAATTTAGCTATTATTTGTGTTGCAGTTAAAGCAGTGCGCGTAACCGCTGACCATTTTTTAATATGCAACATGCTACTCATGCAACTGCTCCTAGTTGGGTTTTCTGGTTCATCGAGAAATCACCTAAATTCATCCTCGCCAAACGTTCTGAAGCGGGTGGGTGTGAATAGTAAAAACGTACATACAGTGGGTCGGGTGTCAACGTCGAGGCATTATCTTCATACAGTTTCAGCAAGGCGCTGGCCAAGTCACCACCTGCAGTTTGCGAGATAGCATAAGCATCGGCCTCGAACTCATGTTTGCGTGACAGTTGCGCAAACAAGGGGGATATGAAAAAGCTAAAGACGGGCAAAACCATCATCAACAGGAGCAAAGCCAAGGCATTGTTGGGAACGAGGTTGTTCAACATCGCTAAGTTAGGCATGACACCCAAGCCCGTATAAAACCAAATCTGCGTCGACAACCAGCCCAGCAGCGCAAAGCCAGCCAAACTCATGGCAAACATGACCACAATGCGTTTGATGACATGTTTGTGTTTGAAGTGACCCAATTCATGCGCTAAGACAGCGTCCACTTCGGCTGGCGATAGTTTCGCCAACAAGGTGTCAAAAAATACCACCCGCTTGGAGGCGCCAAAACCTGTGAAATAGGCATTGGCATGACCGCTGCGTTTGCTGCCATCCATCACAAACAAACCTTTGGCGGCAAATCCGCAACGTTGCATCAAAGCCGTGACACGCGCTTTAAGCGTTTCGTCTTCAAGGGGTTGGAATTTATTAAACATCGGTGCGATAAATGTGGGGTACAACACCAACAGCAAGAGGTTAAAGCCCATCCAAACACACCACGTCCACAGCCACCATAAACCACCCGTTGCGCCCATGAGCCAGAGAATCAACGCGGCTAAAGGCAGGCCAATCAAAGCTCCAATAACACTGGACTTCACCGCGTCAATGAACCAAAGTTTGAGCGTCATTTTGTTAAAACCAAAACGCTCTT
>CBDUEA010000526.1:0-1518 GCA_965365965.1 uncultured Polaromonas sp.
CAGGGGAGAAGAGGGGGGTAAGGTAGTGTTTGTCCATTTTTTTTCAGGATTTGGTATTCAGGGTTCAGTTTTGCCGCCGGGCCGCCCCAAGGTAAAACGCGCCCCCTGGGGGGCAGCGACCCGTGAAACGGCGGAGCGTGGGGGCAGTTATTTAATCGGCGCCAATCAACACCTTGATGTGCGCGGCGACGCTGCGCGCCAGTGGGCTGAGCTCGTAACCACCCTCAAGGCAAGAAATAATGCGGCCTTGGCAGTGGCGCTTGGCGACGCCCACGAGTTGCTGCGTGACCCAAGCGTAATCGGCCTCGACCAAGCCCAGGTTGCCCATGTCGTCCTCCCGGTGGCCATCAAAACCGGCAGAAATGTAAATCAACTCTGGTTCAAAAGCCCCTAAGGCGGGTAGCCATTCCTTTTCTACCGCTTCGCGGAATTTCTCGCCGCCAGAGCGGCTGGGCAAGCCAACGTTGACCATGTTCGGCCCCACAGCATTTTCACCTGTGAAGGGGTAGATGCCTTTTTCAAATATGGAGCACATCAGCACCCGTTCTTCACCTTTAAAGATGTCTTCACTGCCGTTGCCGTGGTGCACGTCAAAGTCAATCAGGGCAACCCGCTTCAAGCCATACACTTCCAGTGCATGGCGAATACCAACGGCGACGTTGTTGAAAAAACAAAACCCCAGCGCTGCTGCGCGCTCTGCATGGTGACCGGGTGGTCGCACGCTGCAAAAGGCCGTTTGCACGTTCTCTTTCATGACCAAATCGGTCGCCTGCACCACCGCGCCCGCCGCACGCAAGGCGGCTTGGATGGTGAAAGGGTTCATATTGGTGTCTGGGTCGACCCGGTGGAAGCCTTCTTTGGGCGACGCAGCCATGATGTCCTTGATGTACGCTGCATTGTGCGCACGGCCCAGCTGCTCAACGGTGGCCAGCGGCGCATCGTAAGGGTGCATGTAGTCCAAATAGCCTTTGACCAGCAACAGGTCATTGATGGCGCCCAAACGGGCAGGGCTTTCGGGGTGGTCGCCGCCCATGTCGTGGCGAGCGCAGTCGGAATGGGTGATAAAAGCAGGCAACAAAGACGCATCCTTCAAAGTTGAGCAACAGCTCATTCTCTTCCATCAAGCTTGCATGAGCTTGACCTGTCGCAACTTTGGGTGTTTTAGGCGTTCGATTTTTATCGCGCGCAACGAGCCGCCTACTTGTTGGCTAGACGAAAGGAATCAAGAAGTGGAATAATTGTTATTTCATCAATCGTTCTAGGATCAAAGCATGAGCCCTCAAAACAGCCCCTTCAAAGCTTTACTTCTAACCAAAGCGGACGATGGCAGCACCCACTGCGCCGTGACGACCCTGGACGAATCGCAATTGCCCGAAGGTGAGGTGCAGGTCGATGTGCGCTACTCCACCGTGAATTACAAAGACGGCCTCGCCATCACCGGCAAATCGCCCGTGGTGCGCAAATTCCCCATGGTGCCAGGCATTGACTTTGCCGGCACGGTGGCCAGCAGCAGTGACA
>CBDUEA010000527.1:0-1513 GCA_965365965.1 uncultured Polaromonas sp.
TCGCTTCGTTTTTAATAGCATCCCAAACGTGCGCTTGAAAAGGGAGCATTTTCTCAAATGCAAAACGGCGGGTCGATCCTGCTGCAATGTTGCATGCAATTTGCGCTGCTTCAATGGCAATCGTGCCGCTACCGCAGCAAGGGTCATAAAGCGGTGCAAACTCACCAGATTCGTCGTCAATCGTCTCGGCCCAACCGCTGGCGGCAATCATGGCGGCGGCTAAAGTCTCCTTCAGCGGGGCTTCCCCAGTGTCTTGCCGCCAACCACGTTTGAACAAGGGCTCGCCCGAGGTGTCGATGTAAATGGTGGCGGTATCTGTTGTTAAATGCGCGTAAATGCGGATATCTGGCCACTGTGTGTTGACATCAGGGCGGATGCCGGTTTTGAAACGGAAGCGGTCAGCCACAGCATCTTTGATTTTGAGGGCTGCAAAATTGAGCGATTGCAGTGGGCTGTGCTGCGCGGTAATCTCGACTTTGAAGCTCTCTTTTGGTGTGAACCAAATCTCCCAAGCCACTTTGCTGGCGGCTTCGTACAAGTCTTGCTCGTTGCGGTACTCGCCTACATGCAACTGCACCAACACGCGCTGGCACAAGCGGCTGTAGAGGTTCAGGCGCATGGCATCGCGCCAAGAGGAGCGCAGCATCACACCGCCGCGCATGACGCGCAAATCTTCGCCTTGTAAGTCAGTGATTTCGTGGACTTCTTGCGCCAGGTAGTCTTCTACGCCAGCGGCGCAGGGGAGGAAGAGGTTGAGTTGGTTCATTTTTTATTCTTTTATGTGGAGTTACTTATCATCAGCCGTCATTCCCGCGAAGGCGGGAATCCACAGCACCAAGGTAGATTCCCGCCTTCTCGGGAATGACAGTATTTTGTCTTATAGACAATCTCGGATCAAAGCAATTTTCGCAGATTGGTGGGCGCTATTTTCAAAGCATCTCGGTATTTAGCGACCGTACGGCGTGCGCAATCAATGCCTTGCTCTTTCAACATGGCGGTTATTTTGTTGTCGCTGAGCGGTTTTTTCGGATTCTCTGCTGCCACAAATTGCTTGATCAAAGCTCGCACAGCGGTGCTGGAGGCGTTGCTGCCGCCTTCGGTGGTCAGGCCCGAACCAAAAAAGTACTTCAACTCAAAGGTACCAAACGGCGTACTCATGTATTTGGCAGTGGTCACACGGCTGATCGTGGATTCATGCAAGCCCAGCTCATCGGCAATCTCACGCAGCACCAAGGGGCGCATGGCCAGCTCGCCATGGGTGAAAAAGCTTTTTTGCCGCTCAATGATGGCGTTGCTGACGCGCAAAATCGTGTCAAACCGCTGCTGGATACTCTTGATGTACCAGCGCGCCTCTTGCAGGCGCTGCTGCAAGGCCATCGCATCCGCTTCTGCCGAACCACCTGGGCCAACACCCTTGTGGTTTTTTAAGGCATTGGCATAAATGTCGTGAACGCGCAACCTCGGCACCACGTCGCTGTTGAGCTGGGCGCGGAACTGCGCTTTCGCACCTTGG
>CBDUEA010000528.1:0-1510 GCA_965365965.1 uncultured Polaromonas sp.
GCACGCCCTACTTGCGCCCAAAATTGAACCTGCCCAGCAATGGTTCTGTGCTCAGCCAAAGCGTCAGTTTTAGCTTGCTCGTAAAGCGTTTGGTCGATACGGATGGAGGTGGTGGTGCTCATTCTTCAAAGTTTACTACATTTGTGGTAAATCGCGTCAAATCTACCGCATCAACCCATTGCGCTGTTGCACTATCTCCGCCTCGCTGACGCTTTGAGCACTGTTACCCCAGGCGTTACGGATGTAGGTGGTGACGGCTGCAATGTCTTTATCGTTCAGCACATGGACAAACGGTGGCATGCCGAAGGGGCACGGGTTGCCGGCTGTGCTGGGGGCGTAGCCTCCGGCCAGAATCATGCGGGTTAAATTGGCGGTGGTGGCCATGGTGACGGCGCGGTTGCCTGCTAAAGCGGGTAAAGCGACATTCCCGTCTAAACGCGCGCCCTGCCCTTGCGCACCATGGCAGGTGGCGCAGTGTTGGCCAAACAGCTCTTCTCCTCGGTCAAACAACAACGGTTTAGCTGCTGGTTTGGCAGATTGAGCAACAGACTGAACGGTTGTAGTTTCAGGCAGCGATTGCAAATAGGCGGCGGTGGCTTGCAGGTCTGCATCGGTCCAAAACTGGGTGCTGCCAGCGACCACTTCGGCCATGGGGCCGACCGTGCTGGCGGTGGGTGCAATGCCGGTTTTGAGCAGCGCCACCACGTCTTTCACGGGCCAATGCTTCACGCTGGCTTCGTCTGCCGCCATCAGTGAGGGGGCATACCAGTCGCGCATGGGCATGAGTGAGCCACCCAAAAACTGATCGTTGACACTGGCGCCCAGGGCGTTGCGTTCCGCGTGGCAGGCGCTGCAGTGGCCCAGACCGCGGACCAAGTAGGCGCCGCGCTCGATGCGCAGGGCTTGTTCAGCCGCATTTTCAGTCAAAACTGGTGATTTAACCGTGTTTTTAACCTCATTTATGGCTGTAGCCGGCGTATTTATTGCATTGTTAGCTATTATTTTAGATGAATTTTCATCAATTTTGATAGCATCGCCTTTGTCAAAAAACATCAACCGCCAAGCGGCCAAGGCGATTTGGGTGTTGTAGGGGAAAGGCAGGTCGTGCGCTTTGTTAGGCTGCGCCACGGGTGCAACGCCGTGCATGAAATAGGCATACAAAGCATCTGAGTCTGTGCGGGTGACGTGGGTGTAGTTGGGGTATGGGAAGGCGGGCGTGAGCAAGTGACCATCTGCACTGCGACCCTCGTGCAAGGCGCGGTAGAAGGCGTCCGCACCCCAGCGACCAATGCCGTGGGCGGGGTCTGGCGTGATGTTGCTGGTAAAAACTGTGCCAAACGGCGTAGGAATGGCTTTACCCCCCGCAAAGGCGGCGCCGCCACGTGCCGTGTGGCAAGCGGCGCAGTTGCCAACTTTGGCTAGATAAGCGCCTTGCGCCAAAAGTTGATTTGACGGTGCATCTACACTATTTTTAAGATTATTTTCAGCTGTAGCCGGCGTTATATATAGG
>CBDUEA010000529.1:0-1504 GCA_965365965.1 uncultured Polaromonas sp.
CAGTCGCCCCGCAGCGGGGTGTCCCAGTCATGCTGCTGGACGCGCACGTCGCCAAACGCGGTTTCCCACAGGCTTTGCCAGTGCGTGGGCGGGCTGTTGAGCCAGCCGGGCAGTGTAAAAATGGTCGTGGCTTGCATGGGTACAGTTAAAATAAATTCAATTTACTATAGTTTTAATAGCTAACAAAGCAATAAATACGCCGGCTACAACCATATTTTGGTCATATTTGACTAAATTTATGCTGATTATCATGCTGTCAATGACATTCAACCACTGGCTCACATCGTTTTGATGCGTTCCACCATCTCAGCCGCAAACTCCACAAAAGCCACACTGCCGCGCGCTGAGGGGTCAAACACCACACCAGGCAAACCGTAGCTGGGCGCTTCGGCCAAGCGCACATTGCGCGGGATGACGGTGTTGAAGACTTTGTTGCCAAAGTGGTTTTTGAGCTGCTCGCTCACCTGCTGCTGCAGCGTGATGCGCGGGTCAAACATGACGCGCAGCAGGCCGATGATCTGCAAATCAGGGTTTAAATTGGCATGGACTTGCTTGATGGTGTTGACCAAATCGGTCAGCCCTTCCAGCGCAAAATACTCGCACTGCATGGGTACAATCACGCCGTTGGCGCAGCACAAGCCGTTCAGCGTCAGCATGGACAGGCTGGGCGGGCAGTCGATCAGCACGAAGTCGTACTCGTCCGCCACAGCAGCCACCGCCGCCTTGATGCGGCGCTCTCGGCGCTCTACATCGACCAACTCCACCTCGGCACCGGCCAAATCGCGGTTCGCGCCCAGCACGTCGTAGCTGCAACCCGCGGCGATCAACTTGTCGCTTTTGACGCGGGCTTCGGCAATCGAGGCGTTTTCCAGCAGCACGTCATAAATCGTCAACTCCAGCGTGCGTTTGTCGATACCCGAGCCCATGGTGGCATTGCCCTGCGGGTCGAGGTCAATCATCAGCACCCGTTGCCCGATTTTGGCCAAACCTGCGGCCAGGTTGACCGTGGTGGTGGTCTTACCTACTCCACCTTTTTGATTGGCGACACAAAATATTTTTGCCATACTGTTCTTATAAAAATTGACGAAAAGATTTTTCCTTGCTCAACCCTAATTTGAAGCCAAAGCCAATCAAAAAGACACCCGCCAGTTTTTGCAACATGCTGGTAATGCGGGGGTTGGAGCGGATGCGCTCGGCCATGAAGTGCGTCAGCAGCACGGCGATCAGGCCATACAGAAAAGTCAACGTGACGATGGTCGCAGACATGGCGCCGTAGGTCAGCCAAGCCTGGTTCGCCTGCTTGACGATGGCGGGATCAATGAACAACGGGAAGAAGGCCATGTAAAACACGATGGCTTTGGGGTTCAACAGCGTGATCATCATCGCTTGGTGAAAAAAGTGGCTGGGGCGGATGTTCAAAATCGGCTTGTCCCCTGCTTTGGCCAACAACAGCTTGACGCCCAACCACACCAAGAATGCCCAAGGCGCGACCAGGCAGACGCCG